>JAVVGN010000038.1:0-18559 GCA_032249095.1 Candidatus Caldarchaeales archaeon
GGGCACCAGACGGAGAGGGGAAAATCGAACCATAGGAATTAGGCCACAAGGCACACGGAACCATACCAATATAGTTGGACTTGTGGGGCAACGATAAATACCATTATACGGATACCCAGCGCATTAGGATCCTCAAGAGACTAGAGGCTTTTAGCTTTCTGGCGTGGGGCTGGGGCGGCCCTCCTTATCTCGCTGGCGACTCGTCTACAAGCCTGGCGGACCTGGGGCGTCATCTGGGAGCCCGGCTCGAAGCAGTCTCCCTCTATCCCATAGATCGTGATCTTGGGGGGGAGCATGCCTAGGGCCTCGGCGAGCTCTAGGACCTCGTATAGGGGCATCGTGTGGGAGGACCTCCAGCCCCCCTGAGCGGAGAGTCTTCGACGATCCCTAATCCTATGGATCCTGCCTACCTTCGTGACGCGTTCCACTGCGTCCACTATTATCAGCTCCTCCTGCGGCGTGATGATCGCGTGGAGCGCCTCGGCGGCCGAGTGCGCCTTGACTACGCGTATGTTGGGTGTTCCAGTGAGTAGATCCGCGACTAGGTGGCCGGCTCCGTCGTCTCCTCTCGCCGGGTTGCCTAGGCAGACGACCGTTACTCCCCGCTCCCTGTTACTCCTCCTCAATCTCCAGCCTGAGGAAGTGGGTTGCACAGGAGATGCAGGGGTCGTAGTTCCTTATGGCCTGCTCGAACCTCCAGGTAGCCCGCTCCCTTGGGAGCCGGATGAGCTGCGGGGCGATGGCCCTGAGGTCCTCCTCAATCCTCTTCTGGTTCTGCGCCGTGGGGGGCACTATTTTGGCTGACAGTACTTTACCATCGTCAGAGACATCGTACCTGTGGTATAGTATGCCTCTCGGAGCCTCGGTGCAGCCGGACCCCCTGCCGGCCCTCACCTTGAACTCCACCCTCGGCCTCTCCGGCTCCCTATACTCGTCTATAATCCTTAGGGCCTCCTCAAAGGCGTAGAGCGTCTCTGCAACCCTAGCGATTATGCTCTTGAACGGGTTCTTGCAGGGCGTAGAGAAACCTATGTCGGCCAGCGCCTCGCGGGTCTCGCTTAAGAGCTTATCGCGGTTAAGGTTGATTCGCGAGAGGGGGCCGACCATGTAGGATCCGCGCCCCTTGATCCTGGAATGTAGCGCGTTTGAGTAGGGCACCTGCTCCTCCTCAAAGTGGTCCTCATACTCTTGAACAGGTATGTCGAGCCCTTTGCTGGAGACTATGCGGCCTTCGTTCATCGGGTACTCTCTTGGGTGGCTTAGGGACACGAACTCGTAGTCCTGCTCAAAGCTTGGAAAGTCCAGCTCTGCGACCCACGAGAGCAAGTCCTTGGTAAGGGCTTTCCCCTCCTTCAGCTGCGGCCTAAACGCCTCTAGCCTCCTCCTATCAGGAACCTTGTAGAAGCCTCCGACGCATACGGAGACTGGGTGAACCTCCCTGCCGCCCATCAGCGCCACGAGGTCATTCCCGATCTTCTTAACCCGTAGCGCGGTCTTCACTATGTCCGGGTGATCCTTAGCCATCCTTATGGCGTCGGCGTATCCGAGGAAGTCGGGGGCGTGGAGCATGAATGCGTGGAGTATGTGACTCTCTATCCACTCACCACAGTAGATCAGCCGCCTGAGATCTCTCAACGGCCCCTCGACTCTTACGCCGAATACGCTTTCCAGCGCGTGGACCGAGCTCATCTGGTAGGCGACTGGACAGATTCCGCAGATCCGCGCTGTTATGTCGGGAACATCATAATACATCCGGCCCACGAGCAGCGCCTCGAATAGTCTCGGAGGCTCGAAGATCTTGAACCTGACATCAACCACCTCTCCATCCCGCACCTTCACGTAGAGGGCGCCCTCCCCCTCGACCCTCGCAAGATAATCCACCCTATACTCCTTCTCCCTAACCGACAAGGCTCTCCTCCACCTCCCTGAAGCCGGGGGCCCAGGCGTTAAACATTCTAAACATGTTGACAGCCTCCTCTCTCCTCACACCTAGATTTATGAAGCGTTTGACGAGTGAAGACGTGTTGGGACTCTCCTTTGGACCATAACAACCGTAGCATCCGCGCCCGTATGCCGGGCAGATTGCTCCACAGCCCGCCTGTGTTACTGGGCCGAGGCATGGAGCCCCCTGGCTAACCATTATGCAGACGGTCCCGTTGAGCTTGCATTGAACGCATACGCTGTAGTTAGGTATGATGGGGGCGCGGCCTGCTAGGAGCGCTGACATGACCTCGAGGAGCTGGTACTTGTTGATCGGGCATCCTCGCAGCTCAAAGTCCACCTTGACGTGCTCGGAGATTGGTGTGGACTTGTCGAGCGTCTCTATGTACTCGGGCGAGGCGTAGACATATTTCATGAACTCCGCAGACCCTTTCCAGTTCCTCAGGGCCTGGATTCCTCCGGCGGTGGCGCAGGCGCCTATGGTTATCAGGTTTTTACACTGCGCCCTTATCTCTCTAATCAGCTCCGCCTCGTGGGGGGTTGTGATGCTTCCCTCCACGAGGCCGATGTCGTAGGGGCCCCTTACCACGGCCCGGGACACCTCGAGGAAGTATGCTATCTCGAACCTCTCGCCTATTGCTAGAAGCTCCTCCTCAAGGTCCAGTATGCTTAGCTGGCACCCGTCGCAGGATGCGAACTTGAAGACAGCTATCTTCGGCTTGAGCTCCGTCATCAGACCTCCCTCCTACCAAAGAAGCTCCCTACCTCGCTGAACCTGAAGACGGGTCCGTCCTTACAGACGAAGTAGGGTCCGAACTGGCAGTGCCCGCAGAGCCCGACCCCACACTTCATGTTCCTCTCCATCGAGATGAAGATCTGGTCCTCAGGTAGGCCCTGGTTCTTGAGCTCCGCTACGGCGAACTTCATCATTATCTCGGGTCCGCAGACCAGTGCTATCGTGTTAGCTGGGTCGAGCCTGATGTGTTTGAAGAGAGTCGTCACGACGCCGATGTATCCCCTCCACCTCTCGTCTCCCTTATCGACAGTTACGAGGAACTGTGTGTCCAGCCGGCCCCTCCATTTCTCGATCTCGTGTTTGTAGAGGAGGTCTGGTGGGGTTCGGGCACCGTACAGGACGTAGAACTTTCCATACTTCTCTCGATTCTGCGTTATATGGTATATGGCTGGACGGAGGGGGGCCAGACCAATCCCACCCGCAACGATCGCGACGTCCTTGCCCTCGGCCTCCTCAAGCGGCCAGCCCCGCCCGTAGGGTCCTCGGTACCCGATCAGCTCCCTCCGCCACTTACCCGCTAGAGCGCGCGTGACGGTGCCGACCGCCCTCACCGTGTGCTCTATATGGCGCCTGTCGGCCGGGTCGCTGCTGATAGATATGGGGACCTCTCCCACCCCGTATGCGTATAGCATGCTGAACTGGCCCGGCTTGAAGGTGGGGGGCTGGCCGTTTAGCGGTCTCATCCGGATCGTCATGGTGTCGGGCGTCTCGCGCGTCTTGGCGAAGACCCTGTACCAGCTTATGGTGAAGGGGTCGAGGATGGCTTCGGCCCGGGCTAGCTGTTGGACCATCTATCCGCCACCCCCATAGATGTCGATAAGCCTCATCCGCGCCGCCCTGAGCCTATCGGCCACGATTCTCACCACCTTCTGATAGACTTTGTAGCCGAACTGGGTGTCCTCCTCCATCATCCTCATAAGCTTCTCGCTGTCTAGTGAAAGGGCTAGAGTATTCTCCACCGCCACCGCCCCGGACGCTTTCTTGTAGGGCTCGACGAGCGAGGACCAGCCCAGCACCTCACCAGAAGAGACCGTCTCGTATCTGAACTCGCCTTTTCCTGGGATGTAGAAGTAGAGTGCGACCCTACCATAGACTATTAGGTAGAGTCGCCTGTGGATCTCGCCCTCCTCGAAGATCCTCTGGCCCGCGGTGAATCTCACCACTTTGGCGATCTTTGCTAGCTCGCCGGCCTTTTCCTCCGGGAAATCTCTAGTGAATGGGTGGTCTCTTAGAAGGGTTAGTATGTCGATTTGCTGCTCCATCATCTCCCACCTCCCTCCACGCTCGCCCTCACTCTCTCGGCCTCCACCGTTATGTCGATTCCAACGGGGCACCAGGTTATGCATCGGCCGCACCCCACACATCCGAGGACCCCGAACTGGTCTATCCATGCCGCGAGCTTATGAGTCAGCCACTGCCTATACCTGCTGAGCACGCTCGCTCTGATAGAGCCGCCGTGTATGTAGGAGAATTCTTGGGTGAAGCAGGAGTCCCATCTCCTCCACCTCTCGGCGCCCTCCTCCGTAAGGCGCGTGACCTCCTCAACGTTCGTGCAGAAACATGTGGGGCAGACCAATGTGCAGTTGGAGCAGGCTAGGCATCTCTCGGCGACAGCCTTCCAGGCCTCGCTCTCGAGGCCCCTGTAGAGCGCCTCCTTCAGGCCCGAAACCTCTAGCCTCTTCACGAACCTCCCGAGCCCCTGTCCAAGGAGCCTCTCCGCCTTCTCAACCTCCTCGGCCGTGGCATCCCTCGCACCAATCCTCTCGAGGAGTCTCAGCCCCGCCTCGCTCCCGACTCTCGCCACGAAGTAGTGCTGCTCATCGAGGAGGACCTCGGTCAAGCCGATGTCGAAGCCTGATTTAGCGGCGGGACCTGTGCCGACGGATGCGCAGAAGCAGTTGGCGCCCGGCTCGTAACAGTCCACGGCGACTATGAGGACAGAGCGACGCTTCGATAGGTATACCCGGTCCACATAGGGCCCCTGTAGTAGCACTCTGTCCAGCACAGCTATGGCCGACAGGTCGCAGCTCCTCACACCTATGAAGGCCATCTTCTCGTGGCCGTTTTGATATGGCGTGACCTTCCCATCCTTCCCGATGGATAGTAGCCTCACCCGCGGCGGGTAGAGAAACTTTTTCCACGAATGCGGCCCAACGACGTAGCCGAAGTAGGCGTCGTCACCCCTCCGCTCGACCCTGTAGGAGCCCGGGGCCTGGAGGTCCCTCAGCCCGACAGGAAGATCTGCCGCCGATCCGATCTCGTCGTAGATTATCGCGCCGTCCCTATGGACGGGCCCGATGACCACGTATCCGTTGGCCCTCAGCTCCGAGATGAGCCGGTCTAGATCTGACGTAGATAGGAACCATCGTTGGTCCCCACAGGTAGAGGATCGCGCCCCCATCCGCGCCGACTTGCGCGCTATTTTATTTAAATATTGATAATTTGAATACTAGGAGTGTACTTTACTGCACATATGTATATGCATGGGGTTCATACCGCCAGCCCAGCCCTTAGGAGGGCCTGCCTCAGCCCTCCGGAGAACCTCGTATTGAGCAGCCGGCCCGCCCCAGCCCTCCCAACCAAGCCCTCTAGCTCTCGGTCATATGGGATTTGGCCGAGGAATCGAGCCCCCAACTCACCTGCTACCACCTCCACGTCGCTTCGAGCCCCAGCCACAGCCATGTTCTCCACTACTCCGAGTACCTCGATCCCGAGGCCCCTAAGAATCTCTATGGAGCGTCTAGAGGCTGAGAGGGAGAGGGGAGAGGCTGTTGTGACGATCAGGGCGCCCCTCCGGCCTCGGAGGTACCTGGCCGCGGAGAGGAGCTCGTCACCAGTCCCAGGGGGAAGGTCTACGACTAGGTAGTCGAGTGGGCCGAACGTCGTGAGCGCCACGACCTCCTTCACCACCTCCTCCTTCGCTGAGCCCGAGAGGGGTAGGGGCCTCCCCCGAACAAGGAGATCGATCGACATTACACTCACCCCTTCAATCCGCGGCGGGACTATCCCATCGCTGGTCTCAGCCGGAGCGTCTGAGACGCCGAGGATCGCGAGGGAGGAGGGCCCGTGGAGGTCTAGGTCGAGGAGTCCGGCCCTGTGCCCGGAGCGTGCGAGGAGGAGCGACGTGACGGCTGCCACGAGGCTCTTGCCGACGCCCCCCTTACCGCCGCCGACCAGAAGTATGTAGGATATCTCACGGAGCCTACGGCCCACCAGCTCGTCCCTATAGTCTATCAAAGACTCACCACCACTACTCGGCCCCCTGCACCACAACGTCCACTATCTTTACACCACGGCCCGCGACTACGCGGAGATCCGGGGCGCCGCACCTGCGGCACCTAGCAAAAGACGATACCAGCTCGGGGACAAAGTGTATAGACTCCCTCTCATCATCCTTCAGCCTCCCAACCGCCTCGGCGAAAGACATCTCGGTGCCACAGGAGTCGCAGCGAATCACCGCCCGCTCAACCTCCACAGAGATCGAGGCGCCCGAGAGGGGGCTATCCCTAGACAGCTCGCCGAGCAGCTCCCTAAGCATCCCAACGTCGAGCATGCTGAGCTCGCCTACTAAAACCCTAAAACTCTTCACATGCCCACCAAGAGAGCCAGCCAGCTTCGCAACAGACCCTACAATCCCCGATGCAACAACATACTCATGCATAAAAGCTCACCAGCCCCATAAAAAAGTCACTTGAACTAAGACCCAACCTCAAAGACAACTTCGTCCGGATCAACGCCAAACTCTCTCAAAAGATAAAGCACCATACGTTTAATATCCCTTGCGCTAAAATGTGTCTCGACGTACAAACCTGAGACACTTTTAGGCTGCCGAAAATCGGACCCCGTCGGATGTTTAGGCCTAGTGTTAACTAAGTAGCGCTTGGTTGAGCGCGGAGTTTTGAGGGGGAGATGCTTCTCGGTCAGCCTCCCAGTCTTCATCAGCCACTCCACCACGGAAGCTAGCAAATCATTCCAATTTTTTATAGAATATCTCTGCTGATCAGGGAAGATGACGCTGAAGGGCGGCTTGACCTTTGCAGGCATCATATTAGCGAGCGTTAGATGCGGCGAAGGTTGCCTCGGCGGTGTTGGGGGCGGCACTGGTCTTGGTGCCTCCACCCGCTCTCCAACACCTCTAGCGATTACGAACGATTTTCTTAACACCTCAACCGGAGGGTCTTTGAGAATGTCCCAACGCGCCACCAGCTTCTCATGTAGTGGCTTAGGCGCATGCGTATTGTATACCTCCCACGTTTCACCATCAGTCGCTATGAAGTAGCCCACCCCCTCGCTGACGCAATATGAGATGTGTTGCGTGAGGTCCTCCGGCTTTCCAAGAGCCTTCACACCTACAAAGGCCATAGGCCTCCCTTCTGGGCCAAGCACGTCGTAGTCGGGTTTCCCGCTCTGCGTCGAAAATTCTGGCCTCACCTGCCCTGGGTCCTCCGTATCCCAGCCCCAGATCCTCAGGAAAGGCTCGACGAGTGAGGCCCTGACCGCTGCCTCACTCTTCTTAAAAACGTCCTGATGCCTCCTCAACCTCTCAGCCAGCACATCCACGCGCCTAGCAAGCTCATCAATAGACACGTGTTAAATAACAACTTAAACCGTTATATCTCTTTTATGGAAGGCAAAGTGCGTCTTCGTATGTCTCTATTTTCCTCAAGACTTGATGCCAGAACTCGCCACCGTCGTAACGCCCCTACAGACGGCCGAACCCTCCACTTATAAGTAGACTGGCCGACCATATCCCGGGACTCCTCTAGTTTCGTGTCTGGCCATCAAGTTGGCGGGCATAGTATAGTGAGGTAGAAGACACGGTCTCCCCCATGGGTGGATTTATGGACCTCTGCTTAGGTCTCATCTTTTTGGGGGTTGTATCGTGCGAAGATTGCTATGAGGCTCTCCTTGCTGAACCCTTTCCTGAGCAGCTCGGCCTCGATCTCGTTTACGAATTCGCGGCCTAATCCACGCGGCAGGGACACGAGCTCGTCGACTAGGTCTAGGGGGATCGGTAGGCCTGTTCCGGGGCTTGCCGTTGAGAGGACGTAGGACAAGATCAGGTTCCTCAGCTCCTCAGACATCGTGGACGAAAACTCGACGCATACCGGCGGGATGTCGTCAACAGTCTTTACGAAAACTCTCTTCGTGCTCCGCGCAGCTTTGACAACTTCTTTTCCGACGTATGATTTCTGTCTGCCTCTCCTACTACCGTGGGGGGTAAGGTCCGCTACGAGCTGCACCTCAACCCTCCTTACCGCCTCCTCAAGGATTTCGCTGGGAGGCCTTTTACGCCAAGACTTTTCCCTCGATATGCCCCTATACCACGTCAGCGCGTCGAACCGCATATCGGGCCCGAAGATCTCGTCGTAGTCGAAGACCTCGCCGCGTTTCATGAGTAGGCTGAGGATGGACCTGTCGCTCAAGACTATACCTTTCTGTGCGCCGTACCGATAACATATGTATCCGTCTATGGCCATTGTTGCGACACGCTTTATCACTCCAAAGACCTTCCCGCTCTCGATAAGCCTGATCGTTAGCTCGTTAATCTTGGAAATCAAGTCATATACCGTCCTGAAGGTGTTGCCCGTCAGATTATCCCTCCAGCCAAGCTCTTCCCGCTTAACCATGCTGCACCCGGTCCTGTAGCCGAAGAAGCTGCCGTCAACCATGAGCAGGTCCACTTCGCCCAGCAAGCTGTTGGCGGTGTACCGCTCGTAATAGGTCGTCAAAAGATCCAATATTTTGAGGAATGACTCCCTCTGCATGCCAATGCTGCCGGAGACCCGGTCACCGTAGAACCACTCCCCACCATCTATTGGGTCAAGCCCCCTGAAGAGCTTGTAAGCCACAGAGTAAAGCCCGTACCTAAGCCCTATACGCTCGTTTATAGCCGGCAGGTCAGATCCATCCACAACGCCGATCCTCAAATCTTTCCAGGCGTCGTTCCCCTCAACCCTCTTAATCCCGACCCTGATTACACTGGATAACTCCCCGACGTTTGAGGACAACTCAGCTATCTGCTGGGCTAAGATCTGTGCTTCCTCCTCGGCGGCCGCATAAAACCTCTCCTGCAGTGGCCGCGGTATTCTTAGAAAGTCCGGGATCGCGCTACCTTTTACCGACAACCCTCTCTTCCTCGGGTATCTCGAACGTTATGAGCAACGGCACGGGAGAGGGATTCATCTTTCCTATCAGGTAGAACTGGCCCTCCGGAAGCCTGAGAAGGGTGGAGGGGTCTACTGCGGCTGTCGCGAAGAATTTCTCAGCCTCTGGCGCGTCGAGGGGGTGTATCCTCCCTATGAACATTGTGTTGAGGTTTCTCCTAACCGCGGCGTTGATGCCTATCTCGCCGGCGATGCCCTGGGAGATCAATACCAGCGAGAGCCTGTAGCTTCTCCCCAGAGCGGCCGAGCCAATTATCTCTCGCGTTGTCTCCTCCTCAACGCCCCTAGGCTGCCAAGGACAATACTGCGGTGCCTCGTCTATGACAAGAGCGACGTTAAGCTCATTCTTCTCCTCCATCATCCTCTTCAGAAAACGTATTATCGAGAGGAAGATTGATAGCTTCTGCTCCTTTGAACCGAGGCTCAGGTCAACTACCAGTAAGTGCTTTTCCTTAAGCATGCGGTAAATATCCGCAGGCGTCATTTGCCCAATAATCGCTCCGAAGTCCTCCTCCTCCACCATGCTGAAGTACCGCTCCAGCCTACGTAGATATCGCTGCCCCCACCTATCAACGCCTCCCCCCTTTTCCTGGTTATCCGACCTGATCAGCTCCCGGAGCTGTGCAAGTAGTCTCTCCTTTGTCTCGGCGGGCGTATCGCAGATCCAGCCGCCAGACGCGATAGCTTCCTCCAGGTATCCCAGAAGCGTGTTTCCCATGTTGCCCCCGCCGAAACGGTTGAGCTTCTCTGCCAAGTAGGAATAGATCGCCTGCTCATCGAGCTGGATGTCACCCATGTTGATGACGTTTTCATGATATGGCGCGTAGTCGCTGCCCTTCCAGTCAAAGATCAACACGTCGTATCCCGCGTTCTTCAGAAGCGGTATCAGCTGATATCGTGTTAAGAAAGACTTGCCCGAGCCGGTTATGCCGAAAACCCCTATGTGATGCGAGATGTATTCGGTCAATAGCGGTACCCTCCAAAGCGGGGTGCCTGTCGCGTAGTAGCCCAGTGTGTGATTGCTCTTCGACAAAAGCCGCATCGGGTTGAAATCCTCAGGAAATATGTAAACTGGCGACGCGGGGGCTATGATAACTCTGTTCTGCTTAATCACGCCGTCTGTTACATCCCCAATAACAACCAGGCTGAACCCGTAAAACTCTTTTGCAGTACTCGCCCCCTTCCCCATCTTGGCATAGGCTACACCGGGGTTATAGTAGTCTGTCTTCAGAGCGTCGTTAGAACCCATACCTCGGCGGCACACGGCGAGGATCTTATTCCCGTTACGATTATCTATCAGGACGAGGGTCTCGGTCGTGACTCTCCTCTCCTCACCCTCATGGAGGATACATTGGGCAAGGTTTTCCTCTGAGGGGCTAGCAACGATCCCTATCTGGCGGAGCTTTACGCCGTTCCAGTCAAACAACCCTGACGCGAAAAATCCAGCCGACGGGCTATAAGCTTTGCTAGACAGCCATTACTCATCAAGAGTGTTTCTCAGCCCAATAATCGTCCCCTCCCAAAACAGCATCACCAAACACTTATCGTCTGACTACTTATGTTGAGAATCGGAGTAAATGCGATCTTAATAATACAGTTTGATGGGAATTATGATGAGTTTAATCTGGTCTTGGGTATCCGTATAGTGTTGTCTGTCCTTTTTCCCTGAATATTACCTCGTTCCACCAAAAATTCATCTGCATTGATATGTTTCCGTGTTCTAGTCCCAATATGTGTTTTAGTTTAGATTTCTCTTTCTTGATGACGCCTATATCCTTCTCCAAGCACCTAATGTTTGTTAGGGCGTAGTAGATTTCTCTAGGCAGTATTAGCCCCCGAGCTCTTTATATATCGTGGTAATAGTTCTGCCTGAGCATAGTGAGTCCAAGTTAGGGATGGCCCGGCTGTTGGGGCCACTACTCCTTATATGGGGGGCTGGTGGAGGGTTCCTATCCGAATGGGTAAAAACCTGGGGAGGGAAGAGTTTGGGATTGGGATGGTGGAGAGGTTCAAGTTGGTTGCGAGGCCATAAGAGATAAAGACATAGAATTAAGGAGGTGTAGTGGGTGGAGAGATACCTGCCGCGGGAGCTTCGGATCAAGCTGTACAATGATGTTGTTGCCCTTCGTAGAGGCGGGCTGACATATAGAGCGATCATCGGGGAGGTCTGGCGAAGATACGGAGCCAGGATATCCAAGTCTCACATAAGCTACTGGTTGCGTGGGATACATAGCCCATACAACGGAAGAAGGATACCCTCGCTAGAACTATTGAAGCCCTCTGAGGAGTTGGCGTACGTGATAGGTGTGAAGGTTGGCGATGGATATGTTGGGAAGAAAAGCCGCGTCCGCAAAGGCTACAACCCTGTCTGGATAGGCCTTAAGGCTAGGGATAGGGAGTTTGTAGAGGGGTTCGGCAGGTGTCTTGCAAAGGTTATAGTTAGGAGACAAATTAGGTCGAGATTTAGGGATGATGTGGGGAAATATGTCGTCGAAGTTGGGTCGAAGACGCTCTACGAGCTACTCAGAAAGCCAGTTGACCTTGATAGACTGAAGAAATATATTGAGCACTTGAGAGATGCATGGCAGCATTCCTCACGGACTTCGCGGACTCTGAAGGAAGTGTTGACAAGAATGGAAAAATAATTATCTCTACAACACAAACATCGAGTTACTCATATACGTCATAGGGCTTCTTAAAAGACTTGACGTAGAGTCGACTGGGCCAAAACTCAATACTCGACGAGGAACTATATTCTATGATCCTAGGACGGGGAAGAAATACGTAGCCAACAAGGATTGCTATCGCATATATATACGATCAAGAAGCAGTGTCAGCTTCTACAAACACGTAGGCTTCACTATTAGGAGGAAGCAGATACGGCTAGAGAACTACGTCAAGAGAACCACTAGGATGCCTACCCCTCCACCCAACCATTTCCCAGCAAACACCCCCACACTCATCTTATCAATTAACTAAAATTGGACCGGGGGGGATTTGAACCCCCGACCTCTCCCACGCCAAGGGAGCGATCTACCACTGATCTACCGGCCCCCTTTTGGATGGGTGTCTCTCTAAATATTTTTGATGGGCGGTTATTTATATATTAGCGTCATGTGTAGGATAGTGTCCAAATAAGGCGTTATATTTAAAGGCCGGTTGATGTGTCTTGTATGTTATGGATGTTGTGGCCCTAGTTTCGGGCTGTTTTATGCGTAATAAAAAAGTAGGGAGGTTAAGGTCCTAGCAGTGTTGGACTACATGTTCCATGGTAGCTGTAGGAGGGTTTCCAGAGTTCTGAGCCTTGCTTTGGAGCCTATAAGCAAGTCCGCCGTCCACTACCTCGCCAAGAAGGTATCTAAAATCAGGGTATTCCTGTTGAAGTAGTGGTCGCTCAGCCAGATGGCGTCGAATGAGAGCTTGTCGGCGAGGTGGGCGTAGATCTGGAGCCTCCAGAGAGGGTCTTTGGGTGGGAGCTCGATCGAGAACCTCATGCCTTAGATGTTTAGGCCATGTTTCCTGAGGATCTGGACTGTCTTCTCCGGCTCAACGGCCGCGCAGAGCCTGAGGAGAAGCTCCATGCCCTCGGGGCTCGAGATCCTGCCCGACATGTAGAGCTGCGCGACCTTGATTCCGGCCTCGGGCCCAATACCAGCCGAGTTGTAGGTCGTTAGTAGTAGGTCGAGGAGATCCTCAGCTAGCTCAGGCGAGGCCCCAGCAGCTCCCACCCGCCTCCCCAGCCCCTCCACCCCTATGTTAAAACCCTACCCGATATTAAGGTCTTAACTATTTTGGGTATCCGTATAGTGTTGTCTGTCCTTTTCCCCTGAATATTACCTCGTTTCCCCATAGGTCTAGCTGTATTGGTACGTTGCCGTGTGTTGGGGCCACTACTCTTTATATGTGGGGCCGGTGGAGGGTCTTCCCGAACAGGTGATGAGGATGTGGTTGGTGGTGATTGATTCGGGGATAGAGGTGGTGGGGAGGGTGATGGCTTATCTGTGGATGAGGCTTAGGGATTCGGAGCTAGGGAGGTATGAGGGCTACTACGGTGTCTTCAGGGACTATGGGTAGACGAGGGCATGCGGCACTACAAGTCTTTCCTAATCATGCAGAGATTCGCCGCCGAGGCGTGGCGAGAGCTATCCGAGAGGTTCCTAGAGGTCTTTAGATACCCTGTGGATAGGGTTCTGAATATTACTCCGACTCCGGACGGGGTCGTGATTGTACAGAACGAGTGGGATGGGAGGCTGAGGACATGGATGATACCCTCCATCGCAACGCTTAGATGGCTAATATACGAGGCCACTGCTGGAGAGACACCGCCGAGAATCTACCACCTACCACCACTCAACTCGATAGTCCTTGAGAGGGAGCAGGTTGAGAGGTTCCACATAGTTGCGAGGCCATACGAGATAAAGACATAGAATGAGGGGGTGCAGGGATATTGAAGTTCTATGCCGATGTCCACAGGGCTAAGAAGAATAGCGAGAGGTACAGGATAACATATACTACTGACGGGACAACTTTCAAACATGTAGACAGCTTCAGCGAGATCCCGGCAAAGCCCGGAGACAGGCTATTCATGGATACACTACCACCCCAACACACGGACGGCGCGATAGAACTACTAAGGAGAGGGGTAGAGGTATACTATCTCAGGAGGCTTACGTTGATTGAGAAGATTCGCAGGGAGCATAAGCTACCGAAGAGCGCTAAAGGAGACATAAAGGCGTTGATGAGTATTGAGGAGAGGTGGTTTAGGAGGGTTACTGAGGACTTCCTAGTCTTGAGGAGGATGATTCTGGCCCACAGGTCTCTATTGAGGACGCATCAGCAACTACTAAATAAATACAGGGCTTTGTCGGATGTTGAGAGGGAGGTTCTGAAGCCAGCTATCTCATCCATAGAGAAGTAGATGGTGGAGATGGCTAGGATGATTGTTGGGGAGGCTGGTAAGAGGTATCCGGCCTATAATGTGATTCTTGAGGGGCTGGGGATAAATGATGGTTTGGCTGGCAGGGAGGCCCTGGCAGAGCTGCTAACGTATGCTGATTTCGTCAATAGTTCTCTGAGGGGGTTGAAGAAGCTTTTAGGACTCTACAAACCGATTAAGTCGTCTAGAAGGGAGTATTGGAGGCTATATGATGGTAGGCTTCATCGGGCTGTCACTAGGCTGGCGATGACACACTATAGGGCAAAGCCGACAGGGAGGCAGTGCTGGGAGCTGGTGAAAAAGATCAAGCAACTAGTGGTGACTGCTCAGGCACCGGGATAGGCCCCCGGCAGCGAGGGGAAAAACCCCAGAACTATACACACCGGGGGCTGGTTATTTTTAATCGCCGGAGCTTATTCTCCGGCGGGCTCAAACATTATAATCCCGGTGTCTGGGGTTCCTAGGCTTGCTGCCGAGGCCTATAGACTAACTAACCCCTCCTCCCTGTCTCCCCCTCTTCCGCTCAAAACTAATATTTTGCTTCGCTCTATCCATTTTGTGTTGGTGTTTATAGGTTTTCCCCATCCGTCGATGCACGGTAATACCGATCGCTGGTTATGCTGATAAATAGCCCCGCCAGCCCACTCTCTTACGATTTAAAGCTTATAAACGAGGTGAGCTCAAATAAAAGCAAAACAAAAACCCACCAACACAAAATGGATTAAGAGAGTTAATGTTTGCCGGGCTTGATTCGGGAGACCCGCTCCTTCACGGTTCTCACAATCTCTTTTGCCGCCCGGTAGAATATCGCTACGTCGACGGAATAGGCGATGTACTGCACTCCCCTGGCCGCCCACTCGGCGGCCGCGTCGACCGTCTCGACAAAGGTCCCAGCCGCCACTCCTCTCTCTCGAGCGGCCTTGATTCCACTCTCTATTAGGCCGGTGACGCGCGGGTCTGTAACTTCTCCGGGAATGCCTAGCGACTGTGACAGGTCGTAGGGGCCGAGGAAGACGACGTCTATACCGCCTCCCTCGAGGATCTCGGGCAGCCTCCTAACGCCCTCGGCGCTCTCTATGTGAATTATCACGGCCGTGTCCCTGTTCGACGCCTCGACATGGAGTTTGGGAGTCCTGGCACCGTATCGTCCGGCCCTCGTGTAGGGCGAGAACCCCCTCATACCCTCAGGATAATAGTGGGCCGCCTCCACCACCCGCCTCGAAGTCTCGGGATCGTCGACGTGTGGGACCTGAACTCCCCACGCGCCACACTCCAGAGCCCTAAGTATGTATGCCTCCTCGCTCGAAGGCACCCGCACCACGGGCACCACACCCACAACCTCGGCAGCCCTCACCAGCTCGCAGACGTCGGAAAAGCCAAAATAGCCATGCTCCATATCGATGATCACGAAGTCCACTCCGGCCTCCCCAAGAAGCTCCACGACGTCAGGGGACCCCACATAGACAAAAGGACCCACAACTACGTCTCCCTGAGACAACCTAGATACTAGGCTCACCAGCCCCACAGCCACCTACCCCACAAAACCGCCAAAAGGGCACAAAATTAACCACACCCTCTAGACCATCACCCCCCATGAAGGCCAAGTCACGGCCTGATTCCCCAAAGAGCTGGCCGACAACGTTGGTCTGAGATACCGCTTTGGTGGCTGCCAGTGGTGGCCACCGATAAGACACGCCCGCCAACACTCTACCCTCACCTGACGGGAAACCGATACTTCTGGAGATACTTGGAGCCCCCAGAGCACTCCGCGGTGTTAAAGCGAGGAGACGCACAGCCCCTGCAATATAAAACTAAATAGTCACGAGCAGCGCGTCATTGTCGGCCCCTCCACGAGAACGCGCCGGAATCAAGGGGCGCGGGTCAGAGGGAAGTATTAGGATGCGGAGGGCCCGTGGCCTAGTATGGATAAGGCGGCGGCCTCCTAAGCCGCAGATCGTGGGTTCGAGTCCCACCGGGCCCGAATGAATACAGAAAAGAGATCTGCTTCCGGATGTGTTATCGAGAGAAGTAGTGGTTTCTTGTTTAGGTTACTCGGCCTCTATGATCCCGATTTTTTGTGGGTTTGCTGTGAGGCGGAAAAAGTATTTTCCGGGGCCTGTTATCTTTGTCTTGGCTTTCTTGTTTGGTTGTAGCGTTAGTCTCGTGGATCCCTGTGTGTCTGGGTTGAAGATCTCTATTTCGTGTGTTGTTTTGTCCCGGTTGAGGAATGTGATCGTCCCTTTCCGCTTGAGCCTGCCTACGCACGGTTTGAAGTGCTCGTTGAGTATACTGGTTGGTGTTGTGTGGGGGGAGCTGCGTGAGGCTCCCTCGAGAATGGTTATGGTGAGGCTTCTGCCTCTGGTGAATATGAGTGGCGGGATGAGTAATAGGGGTGCAAAAGGTAGCAGAAATAGGGGTAGCGAAGGCTGCCCGCCCCCTGACTCGGCCGTCATGATCGTGAGGATCGTCTGGTTCCGGTAGAGCGTTGTCTCGACTGTGGAGTACTTAGTGGATGTCAAGGTGGCGAAGAGGATCTCGGTGATCGTGGCGGTCATGGTTGCGAATTGGCTGATTATCTCAAGCCTAGTCGTGTATATTGTCGAGGAGAGGAGCTCTGTTGTCGTGCTCGTGCGTAATGTCCATACGGTTGAGGTGTAGTAGCTCGTCAGCGTGGTTGCGGGCCTCAGGGTGGTGGTGGTTCTCTCGGTGGTTGTACGCGTTATAGTAGCCGTCCGTGTCGTCGTAACTGTAGAAGTAGTTGTCGAGCTGACTGTTAGGGGAAGTACGCAGAGGGCGCCGATGAATCCGTTAAACTTGGTAGGGGCCACATCTCGGTCAGATATGGGGCTGCCGCTTAACTCGGAGTCAAAAAATCGCGGGCTATCAAGCACAGGGTAAGTTTCTCTAATGGGTATGTCTTGACCAACTATTCCCTCCCATGGATATGAGTCTATGTTAAGTAGGTGGTATTCAAGATAGTAATTTTCCGCCATACCCGTTAGATACGCGCAGTCTTGATACGCATCGACGCCGTGGGCGACTGAGTTGACCCTTCTAGCAACATCGTAGGCATTATTCTCCATGCTCACTATTTTAAGGAAATACTTTGATGTGCCGTCAGACTTATCTAACACTATCACGTTGCCGTCGTATATCCTGGGGGCCTTCGGATCCCAAGGGTCGTATTTTACTAAATACCCCACCATTATGACGTGATTTAATGATACAGCCACATCGATTACGTAGGGTTCACTGTCGAATCTATAGTCGTCGGCTTGGTGAACTGTCTCATACCATATGAACTGCGCGTAAATTATGTTTAGGTCCCGGTCCAGCTTGAAAAGCATTGGGAGGGGGGTTAATCTTACTAAGCCTGGGAGAATATTTGCTGCGACGTAAACGTATCCCTCGGGGTCTATAGCGATTGATGGCCAGCTTAGTCTCGTCCCTGGCTCGTTAGGGAGCGTGGTGCTGTTTATCGGCTCCAAATCTCTATTAAGCACGAGCAAGAATATATCAATGCTCCAAAGGTCTCTGTGAATGTCTCCGGCCACGTACAGTCTGTCACCGAAGATCTCTAGGTCTGTTGCATAATGCTGTAAAGTGTTGTCTAGGGCAAAGGATTTTGCAGCAATTATGTTTAGAGACTCGTCGAGGCGTATCAGGTAGATCGGATAGAGTTGGTTGCCGCCCGCGTCTTCCTCTACTTTATCGTAAGGGCTCAGAAGCAGTTATATCTCTCCGTCCGGGGTGATCTCGACATCCACACCGATATCTCCTGGTTTAAGAGATTGAGGAGGGCTGGGGAAACTAGGGGAACTGAAGTCTCCCAGCTCTGTCACGCCGATTCTCTTACAGGTCTCCTTTTCGTAGAGAGCTATGAAGACTCGGGCGATCATTGCCGGTCTCTTCACATCAGTAGTGAAGTAATAATAGCCTGCGACAGCCACATAACGCTCGTTTGTATCCGTGGTGAGACCCTCGATCTTAAAGTCGAGAGACGCTTGAGCGTCCTTAAACTTCAAAAGTACTTGACAATTTACTGTTCCCAATCTGCGGTCAAGAATGAGCAGGAACGGCTCGATTCCAGAGGAATAGTACGTACCCACTACGGATACAGTATCTTTATCGACCGCTATGTCGTAGGCTATTTCGGGAACGTTTTCTCTATTCTCCCAGCCCCTTAAGACCCCAATTAGGGGAGAGGAGCCGAACGCGTTAGGGGGGCTCAGCAATGCTGCGAGGGACCCGCACGTGAGAAGCGCGGCTAGCAGTATAGGTGCCGGCCTCATCCTTTGTCACGCGGTCAAAATCACCCTGTCTGCTCGGATAAATTTTTGATTATCTTGGAACGAGTGAGTGCTCGCTAAGTAGTACACGCGTAACATAAGGCTGTCTGCACTATTAGTTTTGCGCGGTGTCGTTAAACGTCACTGCCCGTGGGTTTGGGATTGCTCTTCATGTATGGTGTGCCTTGTGGCTTAATTCCTGGGCTCTTTCGTCTCTCTTCGGCTACCTTTTGGTTATTCCTGTGACGTTTTCGGCTCTCGTCTCAGATTCCCTATATCCTTTCGCCTCAAGGCCTATTGCCATGCTTCTATTCCTCTCCCATGATGAGCTACTGGGAGAGGGTCGATGAGAGGCTTATTAAGCGTGGCATGCTTATTATGGATCTAGATTTCGTGAGGGGTTACCGGGATGAGCTCGTCAGAATGAACT
>JAVVGN010000039.1:0-17991 GCA_032249095.1 Candidatus Caldarchaeales archaeon
CTCCAAAACCATTCACCGGAAGGGCTCGGAGCACTTATAACTCTTAGTATCCTATCCCAACTCTGCCGACTGTGGTGTATTTAAAGTTGATGAGAAGCTAAGCTAAATAAGCAGGCTTTTAGCATAGAATTTGCCTTCAAGCTCATGCTTCTGGCCTTGGGTATCCGTATAGTGTTGTCTGTCCTTTTTCCCTGAATATTGCTTCGTTTCCCCACAAGTCCAACTGTAGGGGGATGTTTCCTTGTTCTATGCCTAGTATGTGTTTTAGTTTAGATTTCTCCTTCTTTACTACCCTGTCTCCTTCTCTATTCCTTTAATGTTTGTTAGTGTGTGGTAGATTTCTCTTGGTAGTGTTGGTCCCTTTGAGGTCTTTATTTATTTTGTCAGCAGTTCTGCTTGAGCATAGTGAGTCTAGGTTAGGGATGGCCCGGCCGTTGGGGCCACTACTCTTTATATGCAGGACTGGTAGGGGGTCTTATCCGAACAGATGATGAGTATAAGGGAAGAGGTTGAAAGTGGGATGGTGGAGAGGTTCCACATAGTTGCGAGGCCATACGAGATAAAGACCATAGAACGGGGGGGTGGTCTGAGTGGTGAGTAGGGTCTTCGTTGACTTCGGACATGGGGGGGTCTATGCCCTCCCAGAGGATGGCGGTGAGGAGGTGGTCTTCAACGATTTCCTAGAGATGTTTGGGAAGTTGAGGCCGAAGATTGTGGTTGCTGATAGTTATCCGAGGAAGCTCCTACAAACCATAAAGCGGCTTGGCGGGGCTACGTTTCTGAGGCTTAGGGATCTTAAAAAGCTCTCCGAGGAGCGAAATAACAATGACCTTTGGAAGACGGATGAGAATGACTGGAGGCTCTGAGGCAGATATTCTTAGGGAGGCCCGATCTGTTCCAGCCGCTCTATGCTTCTCCTGTGGAGCTTGAGGTTAGGTCTCTGACGGAGCTTTGGGTGGAGCTGGCTGGGATAAAGAGGGCGGCGAAATATATGCGGACCACAACAAATGATCCATTAGCAAATGAGACTCATAAGATATTAAGACGCTACACTGAGAGGCTGGCGACCAGGATTCATGAGAGGGCTTTGGAGCTACCGCTCTATAGGATGGCCGTCGAGAGGCTTGGTCTTAAGGGACCGGCACTAGCATACATCATCTCCCACGACACCACCTCCTTTAAGACATTGTCTAGGACTGGGTTGGAGAGGTGCTATGAGCTGTTCAGACGGCCTTGGAGGGATTGCCCCTATTGAACCACAACTCTTCTCTTAGCAGGGCTGAGTACGTGCTTACTCCGCGGCTGTCTTTCTTTTTCTCAAAAAGCCTCTGAGTAGCTCCATGGAAACTATAAGCGCAACCAAGCCACCCACGCCGACTAGGACCAGTCCCGCGTCGAGGAGGGTCCCACCGATGGCGAGTGCTGGGAACGATATGGTGACCTCTCCCTGTGTGACCCAGTGTTCGTCGCTGAGGCCGCCATAGGTTGCGACAACCTTCAAGGGGGCCAGGGCCGCTGGAATCCTAGTAATCTTTACAGTGCCGTCTGAGGGCGTTGTTGCCGTCGCGAGAGTTACCCCCGGCGCCTTTGGGCTTTGAAGTGTGATCCTCGCTCCCTCGAGTGGTCTCCCAAGCACATCGGTTACCCTCACCACGATCGTCGCCGAGCCTACCCTTATCGTCTTCTCCCCACCATCGTGTCGAATTTCCAGCCTAAGCACCTCCACGCCCCCGCCGCCGATCACCGAGACGTTGTAGGTCCCAAATGGCAAGGTTCCGAGCTCGACTACTCCACCTACTAAGCGTCTGCCGTCGCCAAGTGCCGAAACATATCCCTCGAAGGGGGTGCCGTCATCCCATAGGACCCGTAACGCCAGTTTGCCCAGAGGCAGGGTGAATACAGCGTCCCTTAGCTGGAATGCTAAGACGTTCTCATCTAGTATCAGACTCTCGCGGCCGTCTTGAACGAGTCTGGCTGCAAGCCTATACTCCTGCTCGGGTAGAAGCTCCAGCATGATTTCCGCGCCCATGCCCTCGAACCGCCTCCCAGGGGAGCTCAGGCTCCAGTGGACAATCACTGGGGCGCCGTCAGCGGATAAGAATCTGACGTGAGCGTCATACACATAGCACTCTAGGTCCTCAAACACGTTGTCGCGAACCTCGACCAGTCCCCTGTGGACCGTTATGTTCTCAAAAACTACCTCAACCCCGTATGAGCCCGAAGGCACGCCTGCGAATAGCGCTCTCCCAGAGGTGTCCGTGGTTGCCGAGATGCTGTGAAGCCTGACTAAAGCCCCGGAGAGGGGCTTCCCATCCATAGACAGAGCCCTCAGAACCACGCCGTATATGGGTAGGCTTAGCCTAACCTCGCTTCCAGGCCTCACGGTGGCCGTCACCTCAACGCGCACGTTAAAGATCTTAGAGTAATTGGCCGCGCTCACAGTATAATCAGCTATAGGCATCTGTGGTAGCCTAAGCACTCCGTCAGCAGCCTCTATCTGGTAGAAACTCGTCTCAGCGCTCGGACCTTTGACGGTGAAGAAAGCTCCCACCGAGTTACCAGCCTTATCGAGAGCCATCAACACGAGGTCGTCTACGCTCGTGGGGATGCTGAAGCTTGGGGGCGCGAAGCCATAGGTCGGATGAGTCCCCACATATCGGTAGCCACGGAATACTGTTACACCCCTCCACTCGACTATGAACGTATAGTTGCCCGTAGGCACGAGGTAAAAGGCCGCATATCCGCCCCTAGTCGCGTTCTCCGCCGCGAATTCGGAGCCACCTAACCCAAACGCACCGGGCCTAATCCTCACAAGAGCCCCCTCTATGGCACGCCCAGACCTATCAACGGGGCTGATTCTGAGGGTGTAGAGCTCGGTCCTGAGCTCTCCCGCTAGGGCTAGACGATACGCGTCATAGAACCCTATCAAGACGGTCAACTCCTGGCCGAGCAGGGGGACGGTGTAGTTGACCACTACCTCATAGGTGTAGGCGTCTGGAAGCCTCCTAACCTCAACGGCCCCCTCGCCGTCAGCGCTCAGACTCATTTTAAAAGGGTAGACATAGGCATTTATCACTACCTCGGCGCCTGGCAGAGCGATGACACCCTCATAATCCTTGATGTATAGGCTGAAGGTCCTGTAGGGGCTGAGCCTGAACCGGCCATATGCGGCCCCCCTCAACCCCCATATCTCCAGCCCCTCCGGCCAGCCTAGGGGCGAATAATCATACTCGTAACTAAACCCGCTGGGATACCTCATTCTAATAGTAACTGTGGGCTGCGTGTCTAGCTGGCTTGGGTCGACGCTCGGCGGAACCCTTAGACTTGTGGTGAAGATTGTGATGGAGCTGTTGATGTCGTTCTTCAGGATGTAGTCGAGGGGCTTCAAGGCCTCTAAACTCCTCTCGATCCGTGCAGCGGCTTCCACGGCCCTGCCGATCCCCTTCCAGGCAAACCAGACCGTGGCGGACTCGACATATATGGCGCGACCGCTACAGTAGCCGTATATCTCGAGTCTCCAATCCGCGATCTTGCGGTCGCCATAAATCTCGATGTTTGTGTCCTGGACGGAGTAGTTCTCGATAAACCCAGCCTCCTTCAATATCCTCGCCCTCTCAAAGATCGGCGAGACGTCGCTCTCCCACGCTCGCCTAAACCCCTTCACGAAGGGGGTGTAGATCCTCTGGCTGCAGTCGACGTTGACAAGCTGGAAGGTGAGGTTGGCCATTTCTCCGGGGAAATAGGTATCCCTATAGCTGGCGAGCCAGCTAGCCCCTGTGCCGCGCGCGTCGGTTTGTGGCGGGCCGAGTGGAAGAAACAGCACCTTTAGGTCCCACCGGGCGGGCTGGGCCACGGCGGGCTGGTGGGAAAGCATGATTAGAGCCAGGGCCAAGACAACAATCAGCCACGTCGAAGTCATCTTTTTTAACTGCCAAACCCGATGAAGAAACCCTTCCGACAACTCCTCAACTAGCAAGTTATCTATTCATAGAAGCCTTTAGCTCTTACCACAAGCGTCGAAAATGTTAATAGCGCCTTAGTGTTGGCGAGCTGTTGGTTGAAGCATCGAGGCTGAAGAATATATATAGGGGTTCAGCGATCGTTTAATCGAATGTCTAGCAGTCAATCAATATTTTTGACGATCTCCTGCGCCTCACTTTTAAAGGATACAGATCATCGGCGTGTGATAGTTATTGCGCCGGATCAGCCTATAATCGTTGTCGGGGCGCTTTATGCAAACTTTGGCGTGGACGCAGTCGTCATACAGGAAAGCGGGCCCCTTACAGCTCGTCAGGCTGTAAGGCTTGTAAGTGGCGAGGATGTGCTTAAAAGTTTTGTCATCAACCCCGGCTCTTCGTGGCCGTATCTCATGAAGGCGGCGGGATCAGACTTGGCTAGGGGCCTGAGCTATGTGCAGGCCGAAAACAGTCTCGGCGAGGCTCTCGAGGCGATGGAGAGGCAAAGGTACGGTACGGTCGTAGTCGTTAATAGAAATGGCGAGTTTGCGGGAGTTCTTACAGTGTCTATGGTTATGCGCTTTATGCAGGAGAACACCGAGCTACGTGCGGTCCTGAGAAAGATAAGGTTGCGGGATATCGTTCGACCCTACCCGCCAATAACGGTTAGCCCTGAGGAGACGCTCAACTACGCCATAAACAAGATGTTGAACTCCCAGGTGAGAAGGCTTGTAGTCGAGGGTCATTGGAAAATCTTGAGCGACAGGAGCATAATACGTTTCCTGATGAGGAATGCTGCCGCCCTAGAGTCCCTAAGAGATCAGCCATACAGCCTGCTCGAAGCGCCAATTGCCTCACTTGGCATCCACCTCGAGCGCCCCGCCGCCTATAGCTACCAGGACAGCTTAGATGAGGTATTGGAGAACGTTCTGGCTAGTGAGGCGCTATGCGCCCTGGTGGGGGGAAACGAGGGGATAGTGACCCCCTGGGACCTGACTGTCCGGCTCTACAGGTTCATATCCGAGAACAAGGTGCCCTCGCCTGCGTAATACCGAAAATCGGCCAGTTTCAGCGCGGTCTGTTCAATTTGATATACACCTCCGGGGTATAGCTCTTTCAGATGGGGTCGGAGGACCTTCCACTCATGCAGGAGCTCTCAGACTATGGGGTCAGAATAACTAGGGAGATAGCTCACCTCACAGTCGCGGGCATGACATTTAAGGATCTTGAGAGGGGTAGCCAGATAACCCTGCCGATGTGGGCCGCGGAGGTGCTTATAGGAGCGGGCATCGCCGAGCCAATCGAGGGACGCCTCGAGGTCCAGCGCCTAGCTCAGCTACTGTGGCGAGAGAAGCGAAGCATCTCAGAGCTAGTGAACCTGCCCCCCAAGTTCTACCACGCGTTGAGGCTTAGCTTCTCAAGCCTCTCCGGCGCTGATGCTGAGAACGCTAAAGCATTGAGGCTTTATGCCCGTGACCTTGTTTCTCTCCGGCTCTCAAAGCTCCTAGGGTATGCCGCTAAGGGGGTCGAGCCCGAGCTTATCCAGCACATGACCGAGGAGGAGCGAGAGCTCTATGTGCGTCTACGTTCCCTGATTAAGGCTTGGCTGCAATCCCTCGGGCTAGAGGTGTGAGAAATGGCTGAGACCTTCGAGGAGATCCTTGCGAGGTTCTTCAAACAGGAGAAGTATAGGGAGTACATCTCGAGGGCCGTCGTGGCCGGTAGGAAGAGCGTCCCAGTAGACTTCGCGGACCTCCTAGTCTTTGACAAGGAGGCCGCCGAGGCCATTCTCTCCGAGCCCCTAAAGTATCTCCCACTACTCGACTCTGCAGCCTATAAGCAGCTCGAGCTCGAGTATCCCCAGTATGCAGCGGCTGTGAAGACCTTTAGAGCGGCGGTCAGGGGTCTTCCAGAGATCACTCCGATACGCATGATAAGATCAGAGCATCTCCGGAGACTAATCGCAATAGACGGCATAGTTGTTAGGGCTTCTGTCGTCAGGCCCCTGCTGGCCAAAGCCGTGTATCGTTGTAGATATTGTGGACTGACCTATCGTCAGGAGGGCGTGAAGCCTCCCCTCAGGTGTAGCTCCCCCCGATGTATCGAAAGGAAGCCATACTTCGAATTGGTGGAGGAGGAGTCCATCTTCATCGACTTCCAGACCCTCGGTGTCCAGGAGAAGCCCGAGGACCTTCCACCGGGCCAAATACCGAGGGTGATCGAGGTGAGGGTGAAGGGAGACTCGGTTGATACGGCGGCGCCGGGCGACAGAGTCACGGTTACAGGGGTTTTGATGATTTATGCAGAGCAGGGGGACCAGACACAGCAGCCTCGGAGGATTTATCTGGAGGCGGTCTCGGTCGAGCCCCGGGGCAAGGAGCTAGAGTCCCTCCTCATTACGCCGGAGGAGGAGAAGCTCATCAACCAGATGGCCGCAGACCCCAAGAACTATCAGAGACTCATACAGTCCGTCGCCCCCTCTATCAAGGGGCTTGACCACATCAAGGAGGCCATACTGCTACTCCTATTCGGCGGGAGGGCCAAGGTCTTCCCAGACGGCGTTAGGGTTAGGGGAGACATCCACGTCCTCCTTGTCGGCGACCCGGGCACGGCTAAGTCGACTCTACTCCTCTACGCGGCCCAGATAGCGCCTCGCGGAATCTACACTTCGGGTCGCGGAAGCACTGCGGCAGGCCTTACGGCTGCGGTGGTGAGGGATCCGGGGGGTGGGCTAGTCCTTGAGGCGGGGGCCGCGGTGCTTGCAGACATGGGGATCTGCGTCATAGACGAGATCGATAAGATGAGGCCTGAGGATAGGGTGGCGATGCACGAGGTCATGGCTCAGCAGACGGTCAGTATAGCTAAGGGCGGTATAGTGGCAACACTGAATGCGAGGTGCAGCATACTTGCGGCGGCTAACCCGGAGCTAGGCCGCTACGATGCCTACAGGCCCTTCAACGAGAATGTTAACCTGCCTATAACCCTCTTGTCTCGGTTCGACCTGATCTTCGTGCTAAGAGACGAGCCCACCCCTGAAATGGATAGGCAGGTAGCGAGCCACATCGTCTCGCTCCACGCGGAGGGTGGGGTAAAGCAGGAGCCGGCCATCCCTCCCCCGCTGCTCAAGAAGTATATCACCTACTCTAAAAAGATCGAGCCCGTGCTCTCGCGCGAGGCTGCCGAGGCTTTGCAGCAGTTCTACCTCTCCATGAGGTCGGTGTATGAGAAGACATCGACTGTCTCAATAACTGCGAGGCAGCTCGAATCGCTGATCAGGCTCGCCGAGGCTAGTGCAAGGGCCTGCCTCAGGAGCGTCGTCACTATAGAGGACGCAGAGGTAGCTATCAGGCTGATGAAGAGAAGCCTCTCGGAGGTGGGTGTTGATGTGGAGACAGGGAGGCCGGATATCGACGTGATTATGACGGGGAAGCCTAGGAGCGTGAGGGAGAAGCTGAGCCTCGTCCTAGACGTGATCCGGACGCTTCAGGAACAGCATGGCTACGCTGACGACGAGGCGCTCAGGAAGGAGCTCCAAGAGCAGGGCCTGACTAGGGGAGAGATCGACAGGATCCTGAACCGCATGATAACAGAGGGAAGAATATACACCCCCAAGCCCGGGGCCTACAGGTTGGCGTAGCCCGCCATGCGGATCGAGGAGACGGGCCTATCGCCCTGGCTCGTGGAAGCCCTCAGAACCCGCGGGGTCGAGACCCTCTACCCGCCCCAGGCAGAGTCATTAAAGAGGGGGCTGCTGGAGGGGCGGAACCTGGTCGTCTCTTCGCCAACCGCGTCGGGGAAGACCCTGATCGCGGTCATGGCGGCGGAGCGTGTCCTCGCGGCCGGTAAGAAGGTTCTCTATCTGACTCCTCTCAGGGCGCTGACCTCGGAGAAGGCGGAGGAGTTCAGGTCGATCTTCGGCGAGATGGGTCCCGGATACAGGGTGATTGCTGTCTCCGGGGACTATGACGATCCGGGGGAATGGATAGGCTCCAGGGACGTGGTGGTCGCAACCTACGAGAAGGCTGACAGCCTTGTTAGGCATAGGGCGCGCTGGCTTTCCAGCGTGGGGCTAGTCGTGGTGGACGAGATACACATGCTCGGAGACAGGGAGAGGGGACCAACATTAGAGATGACCATCGCCAAGCTCCTAGAGACCATAGAGACCCCGCAGATACTCGGCCTCAGCGCCACAATCCCCAACGTTAAGGAGATCGCCGAGTGGCTCGAGGCCTCACCCATAGTAAGCGACTTCAGGCCCGTACCCCTGAAGGAGGGGGTTGGGCGTGGCGGGCGGATAGTCTTCTCAGACGGCTCTACGTGGAGACTGAGATCCTCGGGAGACCTGCTGAGCGCTGTTGTCGGTGAGGGTTTGATGGATGGTGGGCAGGTCCTAGTCTTCGCGTTGACGAGGAGGAAGGCGGAGAAGCTGGCAGAGGGGCTCACAGGGGTCGTCCGGGCCTCCGGAGCCCTCAAGGGGTCGGACTTGGAGGTGCTTAGGGAGTATGCTCTGAGGATCAGGGAGAGTGAGAGGGAGTCGCCCTTCGCTGAGCGGCTCGCGCAACTCGTCGAGCAGGGGTCCTCCTTCCACCACGCCGGGCTTGGACACCTACACAGAACCTTGATAGTCGAGGCCTTTAAGGAGAGGGTCCTCCCCCTGATCTGCGCCACACCCACACTAGCAGCCGGCGTGAACCTGCCTGCAAGGATGGTCGTGATACCGGAGCTCAGGAGATTCAGCTCGAGGCTAGGCTCTTCGACCCTCTCCGTCACCGAGTATAAGCAGTTCTGCGGCAGGGCTGGGCGGCCGATGTACGACGAGGTGGGATACTCCATCTTACTAGCCAACTCAAAGGCGGAGGAGGAATACCTGCTCGAGCGGTACATCAGGGGTGAGCCTGAGCGGGTCTACTCGGCCCTCGGAAACGAGAGGCACCTCAGGAGCCACATACTCTCACTCATAGCTTCAGGCCTCGCGTCATCGGAGCTGGGCCTCAGGAGAATCATCAACAGGACCTTCTACGTCCAAGTATTCGGAGCCAAGAGTCTCGATAGGAGCATAGCGCTAAGCCTCGAGATGCTCGAGCACTACTTGATGATAAGCCGCGAAGACGGCCTCCAAGCGACGAGGCTGGGACACAGGGTCTCTGAACTCTACATCGACCCCCTGACCGCCGTGCGGATAGTGAAGATGACTGAGGGGCTAGAGAGTCTCTCCCCCCTGGCCGCTCTCCAGATAATATGCTCCACCCCCGACATGAGTGACGTCTACGCCGCGAGGCTTCGCCTCTCCAGCCTCAGAAGATTAGTCGAGGAGATAGGTGAGGAGATGTTGTTAAGGCCTCCGAGCAGGGAGGAGGATCCTGAGGAGTACGAGCTGTACTTGGAGGGTCTGAAAAACGCCTTGGTACTCTGGAGCTGGGTGGAGGAGGTGCCCGAGAAGGAAATCTACGAGAGATTTATCGTCGAGCCCGGCGACTTTGCCGCACTGCGGGAGAGGGCTGAATGGATCTCGTATTCAGCCTCAAACGTATTAGAGTTGGTGGGGAGGAAAAGCGTCTCGAGACTTTACAGCGTCCTGACTGAGCGGCTGAGGCACGGGGTCAGGGAGGAGCTGCTGCCACTTGTCAAACTTCCCGACATTGGGAGGGTCCGGGGCAGAAATCTTTGGAGGGAGGGGATCAGGTCCGTGGAGGATGTGAGACAGGCCAGCTTGGAGCAGCTCGCGAGGGTGCCTGGGATCGGGCAAACCATAGCGGCCAAGATCAAGAGAGCCGTGGAGGAGCTATAGCCTGAGCCCCTCAAGGAGCCTGACACCGATCGCCGCCGCCAGGATGTCGGCGGAGGACCCAGGCCTCGCGTCAATCCTCCTCAAGTAGTCGTCGAGCTCGCGTAGATATCTAAGGCCGCGTCGGGTCAGAACCCCGCCCTCCGAGAGAACGTCTGAAGCAAGCTTCTGAGTAATGCGCGCCACATGGATCCCTCTCCTCCTCGCTATATGCGTGTCTGGCCTCCTAGACATGACCTCTAGCAGGGCGTTTACGCAAGCCTCCTCAAACCGGTCCACATCTCTCTCCCAACGCGTGAGGCTGGGGTGACAGACCTCAAATACCAGGGGATAACCCTGGGCAAGCTCGTCCGCCACCATGTCCCTCCCCAAATAACACCTAAACACCTCTACAAGCCCCGCCCTCCTCTGCCTCAAGAGCCTGTAGGTCCTTGGATCTTTCACGTCGAGGAAGGGTACTCGGCCGAGCCCTCCGGGGCTCGAGAATCGTATCGCCTCGAGGACATGGGTTGCGTCGCGCCAGTCCATATCAAGCAGTATCCGCCATGCAATCCTCCTTAGATCGTGGGCTATGACTGGGCGATTGCCCAGCCGCCCGGCTGCCGCGGCGAGAGGGATTGCCAGAAGAATTGCACCTAGGTGGGCATTTCCCCCTCTCTGAGAATTGAGGGAGGCCTCGGCTCCGCGAAGGACCAGACGCCCCAGCGCCCCCCTCGCCCTCCCCAGTCTACCCAAACGCGCGGCAGAGGCAAAGTAAGGGTAGAGCGCCGCGGCGCTGGCGGAAAGCCTGAAGATGTCGATCTCCTTGAGGGGGGTCACTCTGTCCACTAGCCCCGGCTTTGGGTGGGCTGCAACCTCGAGGAGCAGTGCGGTGGTGAAGCACCAGGCAACCTTGGAGTCGGACTCTCTGGTCAGCCCTTCCCACACTCCTTAAGCCCTCTTACGCCTAGCTACGACCGTCTCATGCTCCCTAACGAACCTCGCAACGAACCCCACTGACTCAAGCCTCTCGACAACACCTCTGTACAGTCTTACTCCTCGAGCCCTCCCCCCGGGGCTCCCCACATAATGAACAAGGACCCCGTTGGGCGTCATGACTCTAGCCAGCTCCGCATAGAACTCCCTTGAATAGAGCTCGCCAGCGAGGGCGAAGCGCGGGGGGTCGTGTATCACCACTTGGAAGAAGCTGTCCGGGAGCCCGCCTATAACCTCAGCGACGTCTCCCAGAACAACACGTACCTGCTCAGACTCTAGCGCGCGGGACCAGGGATTCTGCTCAGCGATCTGGATAACGCTTGGAGACCTCTCCACGGTAAGGATTGAGGCCGCGCCTCGCCTCAAGGCCCAGATGGCGGTGTACCCGAGACCCATGCAGGTATCCAAGACCCTAGCACCCGCTAAGGCGCCCCCCGCTAGCCTCACCTTAGCAAGCGCATCCAGCTCAGGGAACGTACCCTTCACCCTATGCATGTGGATCCCATTAATCTCCAAGGTAGGCGCATGCCACCTAGACGTGCGGACAAGCTTATAGAACGCGTCGCTCCAGGCCTCGATCTTTGTCAACCCATCGTCCAAGACTGCGTAGACTGACCTGTCATCCTCCGCTACCTCCTCTAGGACCGACAGCTCCAGTGTGGCTCGGCCAACCACGGCTACAGAGCCCTCGATCCTTACCTTGGTGATGGAGAGCCCAGCGTCAAGGCTGGTCACGACCTCGCCGAGCCCGCGCCTGGCCGCCTCGACTATGTCTCGCGCGTAGTCGCAGGTAAGTACGGGTAGCCCCTTGAAGCGGTAGGGATGGGCCCCCGGCACCGTCGGCTCCCTAAAGACCATACATACCCCACCTCATCTGTATGCGGGGAATCCGATAGCTCTTCTGCAGGCTCGGTGTAAAGACTTTTTTACAGCCCCACCACCCTAAAGGGGGTATGGAGAAGCCTGAGGAAGCCTTTCCAAGAATTAGGGCGCTTCTTGCCCACAAGCTGGTCAAGAAATACGGTCTAAAGAAGAGTCTAGTTGCACGTGTAATGGCTGTGAGTCCGTCGGCCGTCACACAGTACCTCGCGGGCCGGAGGGGCGGGCGCCAGGGCGACGCCAAGCTGGTGGAGGAGATTGAGAGCCTCGCGGCGCGTGTCGCGAGAAAGATTGAGCTAGGCCTCGTAGAGGCGGCCGCCTCGGAGGTCCAGGCCTATTTGAACCAGCTTATCTCGCCCAAGCCAGCCCAGCCCCAGCAAATAGATGGGTCGGGCCTTGAAGAGATCATAAACTCGCTCCGCTCCCGGATGGAGTTGGAGGAAGAGGCAGCCCGCAAATCTCTGGAGCTCTCTAGCCGGGCCACCTCACCTCTAGCAAAGCTTCTGCTGAAGCAGATGGCGGTCGACAGCCTTAGACACGCAGACATAATCAACATGGTTATTGTTGCTCTTCGCAGCGGTGGTGACACAAGCATCAATGCCTCGGACGCAACTCTGATATCACAGATGTCCATATTCGAGAGCCTATCAGAGGCGCAGAAGCTCTCTGAGACGCCGATAGCCTCCTTAAGCCCGGCAATCAGGGCCCTCCTACTCTCAATCGACATGGATGAGGAAAAGCACGAGAAGCTCTTGAAAATCGCTCTCAGTGGCCAGCCGGCGGAACCTTAGGCATAACGATTAACTAATTATATCGCTAAGTGTATCGTCTCTTAGATTGGACAGACTGTGGTCTCCCTGGAGGATGGAGTATATACAGAAGGCGGGCGGAAAGGGGTGCATCTTCTGCGAAAAACCTAAGGAGAGGAGGGACAAGTCAAACCTAATCTTGGCTAGGAGCAGGTACTGCTTCATGATGCTTAACCTCTATCCCTACAACTCGGGCCACCTGATGATAGCCCCCTACAGACACGTGGGAGAAATCCAGAGACTCAGCGAGGCTGAGGCCCTGGACATGTTTAGACTCTTGCGCGCGGCCGTTGAGGCTCTGTCAAAGTCCTACTCCCCATCCGGATACAACATCGGGCTAAACATCGGCAGGGCTTCAGGTGCAGGTATTCCCGGCCACATACATCTCCACATAGTCCCAAGATGGGTGGGCGATACAAACTTCATGCCTGTCACGGCGGACACGAAGGTTATTCCAGAGTCCCTGGAGAGCAGCTATAACAGAATATTCGCGGCGCTGCCGGAGGCGTTGAGGATGAGCGTTAGATCCGAGGGCTGACTAATCCTAAGGAACCCTCCCCGCAACTATACTGCCCCTCCTCATTTCCTTGCACCTCCATGTGTTCAAACTTCGCGAGCCTCTCTTTTAGCTGGAGATAGTAGGGGGAGTTGGGATTTGCGAGAAGCACGACCCTGCTAGGCTCGTCGCGCGCAGCCTTGACAAGGCCGGTCAGCTCCATAAGCCTCTCCGCAAAACTCTCCAAGTCTTCCATGCTAGGCATATGCCACTTGGTTAGCCTCTTCTGAGACTCCCCGACATGTACGTACCCTTTGCACTCCACGAAGTCCGGTCGCGCCCTCTCTATCGCCTTGGCGTACTTCTCGGGGTCCTTCATGTTGAGCCCCTTGACGAGTGTAAGCCTTATGACCTTCCTGCTCCTGAAGCGTGGCATGATCTCGAGGCTCCTCCACACCCTCTCCCAGCTGTCGGGTATTAGGGGCACATTGACTCTGACGTGGGTCTCCTTGTCGGGGCCGTAGAAGCTAATGTAGAGGTTTGTGGGCTCCGCCCCCTTTTCGAGGAGCTCCTCAAGCTTCTCGGGCATGGTGCCGTTAGTGACGAGAAATGTTGTCATCCCCCTAGCGTGGGCCAGCTTGATGAGCTCGGCGAGGTATGGATATATTGTTGGCTCCCCGTCGAGGCTTATAGCCATGTTTGTGGGGATAAGGGCCTCCTCAAATTTCTCCCTACTAACCCTTGGATTTCCCTTGAACCCTGAGAGGAGTTGGCGCTGCTGCATTATCATCTCGTCTAGAATCTTCTCCGGCGGGTCCCAATCACCCTCGTAAGGCCTAGTTCTATTGATTGTGTGGAATCTCCAGCAGAATACGCATGCCATGTTGCAGTACTGGAGGGCTGGCGTCATCTGGAGACACCTGTGACTCTCGACACCGTACCAAGACTTGTAGCATAATTTTCCGCCGCGGAGGGCGGATTTTGTCCAATGACATATCTTGACGGCGCTGTGCCTGCCAACTAGCCTATAGCCACTCCTGAGGAACTTCTCCGCTCCCTCAATCCTGTCCCTACGCTTCAGGGCGATGATGGGGGTCGTCTTGTTCATGCGTCTATGATAACAATGGTGGCGTGGATATAAGTTTGGAGGCAGGCCTGGGCTTCGGAGGCTCAGGTATATAGCTGGGCTCCTTTTCAGACAAAAATGCAGGAAATCATAGAGTTGAGGCTCGTATTCAAGTTCGGTGGAACATCGCTCGCCGGGCCCGATAGGATCAGGAACGCCTGCAGCCTCGTGAAGCATTATAGCATGCTCGGCAACAGGTTAGTGGTTGTCTGCTCAGCGATGGGGGACACGACAGACCACTTGTTTGCACTTCTCTCGGCTGCTGAGGAAGGACGGAGAGATGAGATGGACGCCATTCTTACGCAGCTAGAGTCTGACCACCTTGAGGCTACTCGTGGCGCCGTTGATGATGGTGAGCTTAGAAGGGCTGCGGAGGATAGGGTCCGGGCGATGCTGCTCGACCTTCGCCACATAATCTCCGGCATATATTTCCTGAGGGAATCCACTCCAAAGAGTCGAGACCTTATCCTCTCATTCGGGGAACGGCTCTCGACGTGGATCTTCACCTGCTCTCTAAGAAGCATGGGGGTGGGCGCCGAGTATTTCGAGGGCGGGGACGCAGGGATTGTCACGGATAGTGAGTTCGGATACGCAACCCCGCTCTTCGAGCAGTGCTTGACGCTTGTTAGGGAGCGGCTAGAGCCGGTCCTCAGTAGGGGGTCCGTGGCGGTGGTGACCGGATTTATCGGCCGGACACCAGACGGCGCGATTACGACGCTGGGGAGGGGTGGGTCCGACCTCACAGCAACCCTTCTGGGATGGGGGCTGGGGGCGGACGAGGTTTGGCTCTGGACGGATGTAGATGGGCTCATGACGACTGATCCTAGGATACTGAAGACCGCAAAGGTTATCCCCCAACTCTCCTACGACGAGGCGATCGAGATGGCGGTCTTCGGGGCTAAGGGTCTCCACCCAAGGGCTCTCGAGGCATCATATTACGGCGGAATCCGGGTCAGAATAAAAAACACCTTCAACCCCTCGGCTCCTGGAACACTCATCACGAGCTCCTCGATCAATACTGGCACCCTTGTGAAGGCGGTGCTCCTCTTGCGCGATGTGGCCATGATAACGGTTAAGGGGGCGACGGCTGTGGGCCGCCCCGGGAGCGCGGCTAGGATACTCCAGAGTCTGGCTAACGCGGGGATAAACATCGTGATGATCTCTCAGAGCGCCTCCGAGTCGAGTATATCCCTCATCGTTGCGAGGAGGCTGGCCGACAGGGCTGTTGAGGCCATAAAGAGGTCCACAGACGCGGGGATGGTCCAGAAGATTGAGTGTGAGAAAGATGTGGCGGTTGTCGCAGTCGTCGGTGAGGGCATGAAGGGGACCCCGGGCGTGGCCAGCAGGGTATTCGGAGCAGTTGCAAAGCGGGGGATAAACGTCAGGATGATAGCGCAGGGAAGCTCCGAACTCAACATCTCCTTCGTCGTGAAGGAGAGCGACGGGGTCGAGGCGGTTAAGGCGATACACGAGGACTATGGGCTGGGAGCTTAGCTGGAGACTCCCTCAAGCTCGGCAGCCCCCCTAAGAATGAGATAAGTGGCGGCGTAGAGGGGCAGCTCCATGCTCCGGGGCTCCGGCACCTCGTCAAACTCCATCCCACCAAGCCTGAAGGCGGGGCAATAGAGAACCCGCACCCTCACCCTTCTATCCTTCGGGAGGGCCGCCGAGACCTCGAGGGGGTCGGTGTCCTCCAGCTCCCCCACTGGAATCCGACACGCAAGGAGTCCCGTCTTGCCGTTAAGCGTCCCGGAGAGTCTCAGGAGCCTATGGATATCAGCCGTGACCACAGGGTCTATCTTGATAGACTCCATCCTTATGGCCACCTCCACTAGCTTCGCCCAGAGTCCCGCTGGAGCGGCTGCCCAGTCAGGCTCCTCGATCCAAGAGCTGCTGAGTTGTTCGATAATCCCTCCATACTTCTCCAACAGTTTTTGGGGGAGGAGTTTAGGGTTCTGGAGGAGGGCGTATATCCGTCTCTCGATGCGGCCCTTCAGCCCAGGCAGCTGAAACGTTGGCGGCGGCAGCCCCTTAACAGAGGGCCTCCCCCTCTTTCCAGCTCCGCCGGGTAAGCCAACCAGGCTCGGGACCAGGCCCTCGCAGAGGAGGTAGCTGACGATCGCTCTCCGCGCTATCTGGTCCAGCCCCCTGAAGGCCTCGGAGTAAACAACAACGTGATAGCCCCTATTCCCCGAGAAGCCGACCTCGATCTCGCCCTCCTCAGCCCCAAGCTCGTCCATCAATATGGCCACAAGCCTCGCCGCCTCTGCCCTAGCCCCGCTGATACACCCCTCGCAGACCCACTCAAGAGTCCTCAGGGGCTGGCCGCAACTGGGACAACCGTTGCCGGCCTCTTCGACGAGGCCGTGGGTGCTGCATAACTGATACTCGTGCCGGCCCGCGCATGGAGGGTCTAGATGGTCGGCGTCTATGTCGAAGATAAGGTCCGCGCCGAGCCACTCCTTCTCATTCATCGGAGCAGCAGGATACCTGTAGTAGGCGGCAGACCTGTAGGCGTGGAGAGGCGAGGCTCTGGCGACAGCCGCCCTCACCTCGTCGGCCGAGCCTAAGGCGATGTGTCTGACCATCTCTCCGTCAAAGGGCCAGTAGCCATACTCCCTCATCTCCGGACGTGGGGGCGGGTTGATGAGGCTTGCGGACCGCCTATAGAACTCTCTAAACACGGCCCTCACGAACTCTAGCGAACGCCCCTTAGCCGAGGCCAACCAACCATATGATCACCGCGCCAAAAATATAGATTCCGAAGCCCGCTAGCCCTGTATGCCGATCCACGACAGAATCTTAGCCCAGTCGAGCCGCGCAACGAGATATGCAAGCAGCATGGCCGCCGCCGCGGTGGCGACCGAGACTGCTAAAAGTCTCGAGAAGTTACCCGCTGGGCCACACTCGACGAGCAGGCAGACGACCCCCTGGAGTGGCGTGGAAAGATAAGCGACGGCTGAGGTGATTACGAGCTTGCCTGCGAAGACGAATGGGAAAAAGAGCCTGTTGCTCAGACCTGTTAGGGCGAGGAGCATGTAGACCACGTCGTCTGGGACGGGCGTCGCGGCCGTGACCAGAACAGCTACCCACCCATACTTCTTGATCAACCGCTGGAGCGGCGCAATACGCTGGAGAGAGTCCTGACTCATGAGCCCTCTTCCTCCGCGAAAGACGTTGTAAAGCGCAAGCTTTCCCAGCGAGGCGCCTAATGCGCTGAGAACCGCGGTGGGAGCAGGGTCAAGCCCACCGGCCACAATAGCTATGATTATTGGCGGTATGTAGGGTCCCGAGACGAATGGGATCATGCTCCCCAACAGGCTGGAGGCAAAGACTCCGGCGTACCCATACGCCACAAACCCGCTCCAAACCTGGTCCCACAGCATAGGCATTCGGGTAGACACCACCACTCGGGCCAGCCTAATAATAAAGCATTCTCAAAATCGATGGTCGACACGCGGCTGGAAGGGGCGGCCCGAGTAAACGTTAATGGGCAGCGTAGACCTCATTTCAGAAGAAGGCTTGTCAGTAGTTATCCAGATCCCTGCGGCGCTGAGGGTGCTGACAGACAACAAGACGCGGATCGAGGTCGAGGCAAGAACGGTGTCCGAGGCCCTCCAGGCGCTGGTGGAGAAGTATCCTGACCTGGCAAGATACATATTCGACGAGCACCAGCGAATCCGCAGCTTCATAAATATCTTCCTCAACAACAAGGACATTCGCACCCTAAACGGCCTTGACACACCCCTAAGAGACTCTGACCAACTCCTGATACTCCCAGCCATCGCAGGCGGCCTACCCCACAACTCCTATCCGCGTTAAAGGTGAGACAAACGGGAGCCAGATGACTGCTTCGCATTATGAAAAAGCCGCCGAAAGTTAAGACAAGGTAGGTGGAGTATGGGCGCTAGCATGTTCTTACTGGTCGACTCCCTCTTCTCTTAACTGCGACATGCTCAAAGAGA
>JAVVGN010000040.1:0-17337 GCA_032249095.1 Candidatus Caldarchaeales archaeon
GCTCAGGCTAACCATAGTTGAGTGCTCGAGCCGCCACGGAGTCGCTAAGTATGTGGACTACGACACCAGGAGGGTTGGTGAGAAGCTGCTTCTCATTCTTGATCGGAAAGGCCGCGTATTAGCGTCCGCGCCTCTGTCGAAGCCCGTAGATGTTCAGATACTTATGCGGCTTAACTAAAAACCACCGGCGAGCAGGGAGGTGGATACTATGGCGGTAGAGTTGAGCCACCCCATTTTTCGATTAGCTGATCCTCAAGTCTGAAAAGCATTGTCCACAGACATAGTGCCCCCTCGCCACCATCTTCACCGCCGAGAACGGGGCCTTACAGACTGGGCACCGCAGCCCCGAGGACGCTTTTTTGAACGGTGTCCCACAACCTCCACATCGATCAGTGCCGACCGGTGCGCTCTCACCGCAGTTGCTGCAAAGCATGCTGTCGCTCCTGCTGATAATCTCTATTCGTATAAGTGGGCCTCTCAGCTTCATGGTTGCTTCTGTTGGAGGGGTCTGGGCCGCGGCTTGGGGCCTTCTTACCGAGGCTTCTGACCTGCGGGGTCTGGGTACTGAGATACCTACGGCCTCTATCCCGCTTCCCAGCTCCTTGGGGGTGGCTCTAAACTCCATGGTCTTTAAAGCCGTAATTATGGCTGAGGCCACAAGCATACCTGTGGCCACGAGTATCAGTGGGCTGGAGATCAGTGGTGCGCCCCCGGCTGGGGCCGAGAGGATGCTGGAGGGCATTATGGCTATGGAGGCGATGATGGCTACGCCTACAAGGCTGACGGGTGAGAGGAAGAGTGGCCTCGCCTTAAACGTCTTTGCAGCCCTGAGGTAGAGGAGAGACTCGGAGACGGAGTAGGCGGTCCAGCAGGCTAAAGCCAAGTAGACGCCGAAGTTGATGATCTCCCCAAGCTGGAGCAGTATCGCAGCATAGGTCGCGCCCCCGAGGACCCAGATGGGAAGGTAAAGCACTCCCCACGTGCCCAGCCTGCCGCGGAGAGATCTCCACCCATAGCCTCTTAGAAGTATTGAGGTGGGGTAGGAGGCGAGGGCCGGGTAGAGGAGGGGGATGGGGAAGGCGAAGACGAGGGCGTTTATCACCGACAGGAAGTAGCCCACGGATAAGGCCCTCAAAGCCGCGCTGGAGGGATTATCGTGGCTTGCAATAAATGCTTTTGTCCTCTTCGACCGGCTATCCGGTGAGCCGCTCTAGTAGCATCCCCTTGAACCACTCCCAGTCGGCGTCGACGCAGACCACGGCGTTTGGAGCCTCAGCTGGCCGGGGCCGCCTTGGCGCGGTCACCCCCCTCGCGACGTCGCCACATGTGAGCACCTCAACCATCATCTCCTTCCACTCGAGCATCGATGAGTCTACGGCTGCGGCCACCGCCACCACATCATGTACCTCCATATGCCCGGCCCTCTCAACGTGGTACTGGACAAGCCTTGCCGCGAGGCGGGCCTTTACGCTTCCCGATCTCGAGAGCTTCTCGACCTCGCTGCTGCCCAGCCAGCCGGCAGGGTTAATCGTTACGTCTAGCCCGACGCAGTGGGGCCTGACCGCCGGGCTAATGACCATCTGGGCTGCCTCTGGGTCATTATAGATGTTGAACTCGGCGATCGGGGTGACGTTGCCTCGTCCATAATGAGTTTGGAAGTAGGCTCCACCCATAATTATCAGCCCACCCAGCAGCCTAGGTATGTCTGGATACCTCGCGAAGAGTAGGGCGAGGTTTGTGAGAGGCCCCGTAGCTATAAGCATGACCTCGCCGGGGTCCTCGTAGACTTTGCCAGCGATGAACTCGACCGCACCCTCCCTCGGAGCCTCTCTCGGCGCTGATAGCTCCACTCCGCCGAGACCGTCGGAGCCGTGGACGTGCTCAGCAGTCACGAGGGTCCTCGCCAGGGGGCCTGAAGCACCTCTATAGACGGGCACCTCGCCCCTCCCCACGTGCTCCAAGACACGCCGAGCGTTAATGCTCGTGTTCTCGAGGGAGGTGTTGCCTGCTACAGTGGTCACGCCAAGCAACTCCAGCTCAGGCGACGAGAGGGCCAATAGAAGGGCCAGCGCATCATCAGTGCCTGGATCCATGTCAAGGATAACCTTACGAGCCACGCCTAATAGGAGGGTGTAGAGCCAGTAGATAATGGTTAAATCCTCGGAGTAATTTGGGGGCTGCCGTCCTCCAGAGTCTTTGGGTTGAGGGACTGACGGATTAGTGGTGCTGTGTAGTGGGGTTTTGTGTGGATGTGGGAGTGCGCGGGGACGGTATTCCCGATGGTGTTCTGCCCAAGTATCAAGGTTTAAATCAAAGTGCTAGGCGCATATTGATTGCATGAGTAGGGGGAGGGGCATAGGTCGTAAGAGCATCCAACTCTTTGGTTGGACCGCGACCTATGCCTATTTCTTTGGTCCCCGAGAGTAGCTCTGGTTCTCCCCCCTCCCCCTGCTCTGCACGTGTGGTGAGTATGTTATGGGTAAGTTAGGTGTAGCTATACTGGGAGCCACGGGCATGGTCGGTCAGATCTATGTGCAGATGCTGAGCAGGCATCCATGGTTTGAGATAAGGGCTGTGACGGGTAACTCATCGGTGGGAAAGACCCTCGCGGAAGCCTATAGAGGTAGGGGGCATGTCCCGGAGAAGTATGCGAGTCTTGAGGTGCTACCCTCAGACCCCTCTAAGATCGATGCAGACCTAGTATTCAGCTGTCTTCCGACCAAGGCAGCGAGAGAGGTGGAGCCGCGATTCGCAGAGGCAGGGTTCCCAGTTGTCAGCGACTCGGCGGCCCACAGATATCAGCCCGATGTACCGCTGATAATCCCGGAGGTTAACCCGGAGCATCTAGGCCTGATAGAGACCCAGCGGAGGCAGAGGAGGTGGGACGGCTTCATAGTTACTACGCCGAACTGCACCACGGTAGGATTCGCACTACCCCTTAAGCCACTGGTGGACCGATACGGCGTGCGATACGTCAACCTGGTGACTATGCAGTCGGTCTCTGGAGCAGGGTTCAACGGCGTCTCGTCCATGGCCATAATGTCTAACATCATACCATACATCGAGGGGGAGGAGGCTAAGGTCGCTGAAGAGCCGCGGAAAATCATGGGCACACTGCAGGACGGCGAGATAAGGCCCCTAGACATAGTTATCGACGCCATATGCACCAGAGTCCCGACGCTGGTAGGCCACCTAGAGGTAGTGCAGGCCGAGCTCGCCAGAGAAGCCACGGTTGAGGAGATCGCCGAGACCCTCGGAGGATTCATTGGCCTCCCCCAGCAGCTGGAGCTTCCTACTGCTCCGCGGAGACCCATCAACGTCGCGCAGGAGGAGGACAGGCCACAACCGAGGATCGACACAGACGCGGGCAGCATCCCCGGGATGACGGTGACTGTTGGGAGGATCAGGCGGGGAAGGCGGCCAAACACGGTTACCTTCGTGTCTCTGAGCAACAACTTGGTGCGAGGAGCCGCTGGGTCGGCGATCCTTACGGGGGAGCTTCTTCATGTTACAGGATGGCTGGGGTGATGGTGGATGGTTTGGGGAAAGCAGGTCAGGATGGGCCGGCTGACGGAGAGGGGAAGGATGCTATGCGTCCCGATGGATCACGGGATAACCGCAGGCCCCATGAAGGGGCTCGACAAAATCTACAGGACGATAAGCGAGGTGGAGCGAGGAGGAGCCACGGCGTTTCTAGTCCACAAGGGCATAGTCAAGCACATGCCGAGCCCGCCCAAGATAGGGTACATTATTCATGTCTCGGGAAGCACCTCACTCGGGCCTGACCCCAACTGGAAGGTGAGGGTGGGGGGTGCCCGCACGGCCATTAGACTCGGCGCGGACGGTCTATCTGTCCACATCAACATTGGGAGCAAGGCGGAGCCAGAAATGTTGAGGAAGCTCGGCGAGATCGCCGACGAGTGCGAGGAGTGGGGGATACCCCTCATAGCTATGATGTATCCACGGGGAGAGAACATTAAGGATCCCAACGACCCTGAGGTCCTGAGGCATGTCGCGCGGGTTGGGGCCGAGCTAGGCGCCGATATCGTCAAGGTGCCATACAGCGGGAGCATTGATACTTTTAGGAGGGTCGTCGAGTCTTGCCCCGCGCCAGTGGTTATGGCGGGGGGCCCTAAGATGGACAACGACCTCGCGGTCCTAAAGATGGCTAGGGAGGCTATGGACGCCGGCGCCATGGGGGTTACAATAGGGCGCAACATCTTCATGCATGAGAGGCCGGCATCAATCGTCAGGGCCCTCCGGAAGATAGTTGTGGATGATGGGTCTGTGGAGGATGCTCTAGCGGTTCTCGAGGGGGGCTAGCTGGTTGCCACAGACTAGAGAGAAGGAGATCATCGTTGAGGCGGAGTCGCCTGAGGAGGCGGAGGAGGCGGTAGCTGCAGGAGCCTCAGCCATCCTCGTCAAAGAAGCTGGAAAGGGGCCTCCGCGCGTCGGGGCAAAGATATACGTCCTGGGCGAGAACGTCGTCCCCGTTAAGGTTTCGCAGCCAACCGATATCGAGGAAGTTTACAGGATAGCTAGCTCGGGGGCCGAGGCCATACTCGTCGAGACGAGTGAAATGCGGATAATCCCTCTCGAGAACATTCTCGCGCGCCTCCAGGGGACCGGAGCGAAGGTCTTCACGAGGATAAGTAGCCTCGACGAGGCCGAAGCCTCCTTCGGGATCTTGGAGAAGGGTGTTGACGGAGTAATCTACCGCCCATCTAGCATTGCCGAGATAGGTGTTCTGGTCGACATGCTTAAGCGGGTTAAGAGCGTGGAGCTTAGGGCCGCGAAGGTTAGGGAAGTCTACGACGTGGGCATGGGGGAGAGGGCGTGCGTCGACACTATAGCGATGCTTAGATATGGCGAGGGGATGCTAGTAGGCAGCATGGCTCGGATGCTCTTCCTAGTTCACAACGAGTCCATAGGCTCAAAGTTCACCCCTCCCAGACCCTTCAGGGTCAACGCAGGAGCCGTCCACCTCTACACACTCTCACCAACCGGCAAGACCCTCTATCTCTCGGAGCTCCGTGCAGGGACAAGGATCCTGACGGTCTCGAAGGATGGATCCACGCGCGTCGTTACGGTGGGGAGGGTTAAGATCGAGCGAAGACCCATGGTTCAAGTAAATGCTGAGGTTGATGGCGTGCTGGGGGCGGCGACACTCCAAAAGGCCGAGACCATCAGGCTCGTCACACCCAAGGGAGAGGTCGTTGACGTCACCTCGCTCAGCCCAGGGGACGAGGTCTTGTGCTGGCTCTCCCCCAAGGCGGCCAGACATATGGGCATGGAGGTAGACGAGTACATAGATGAAGTCTAGCGTGGCGCGGAGGATATGCGTCTCGCTTCTGGCAAGGACCCCTGAGGAGATGCGGAGCTTGGCGGAGGCCGCGGCGGAGCTTGGGGCAAGGATGGTGGAGCTTAGGCTTGACGGACTCGAGCGGGGACGCATCCTAGAGGGGCTGCATCTCACGGGCGACCTCGGCCTCAGCCGCGTGGTGACGATAAGGCCGGAGTGGGAGGGCGGTCTCTACTCTGGGTCTGAGGAGGAGCGGATCAGCCTCTTGGAGAGGGCGGCTGGCTCCGCAGACTTCGTCGACCTAGAGTATGGCGCGGTCGTGGAGAATGGAGGCGTTGTCGAAGAGCTGCGGGAGGGTGGGTGCAAGCTCATTCTGTCGCGTCACTACGTGTCCGACAGCCCTCCCTCCGAGTGGATCCGCTCGGAGGCCGAGAGGATGGCGAGGCTCGCGGATATAGTAAAGATAGTCAACAAGCCCAGCAACGTGGCGGAGGCGGTCCAGCTGCTCTCACTCTACTCAGCCCCCTGGACGCCCGGCAGACTCGTCTGCTTCAGCATAGGCGAGGCCTGGTCCTTGACGAGGATACTGTGTGTCGCGCTAGGCTCACCCTTCACCTACGCCAGCCTTCCAGGCCGAGCCGTGGCTCCGGGCCAGCCTACCTTCACCGAGGCGCTGGATGCTTTGGAGGCCGCGCTGAGGATATGGAGCTCCTCGCCGTGATAGGCTACCCTATATCCCACTCCGCGTCGCCCATCATGTACAACGCGCTCTTCAGGGTTAGGGATCTTCCGCACAGATACATCGCGGTCGAGGTTCCTCCAGAGAATCTCGGCGAAACACTTAGGTCCCTCCACAGGCTGGGCTTCAAGGGTCTCAACATCACGATTCCGCACAAGGAGGTCGCAGCCATCGAGGCCGTAGGGCTGACCGAGGAGGCGGAGGCTGTTGGGGCGGTAAACACTCTTTCGCGCGAGAGGGAGGGCTGGGTGGGACACAACACCGACGTGGCGGGCGTTGTCGGATGCCTTTACAGCCACATCTCAGGCCGGGACTGTAAGGCCCTAGTGCTGGGCGCGGGCGGCAGTGCTGCCGCAGCCCTCTACGCCCTTGGGAAGATGGGGGTAAGGCGGGCCTACATAGCCAACCGGACAATAGGCCGGGCTGAGAGGCTGGCTGAGAGGGCTGGGAGGCTGTTTGGGCTCAGTTGTGAGGTTGTGGAGCTCGGCCGCGCTCCCGAGGCTGCGTCGCGTGTGGAGATAATCGTCAACGCAACCCCGCTAGGCCTCACCTACAGCGAGGCTCCGATTGGGGAGAGGGATTTGACCCCTAGCCACGTAGTCCTAGACATGGTATACTCCCATAGGCCAACACCGATGAGGCTGGCCGCGGAGGCCGCGGGAGCGACCTACGTTGACGGAGTCAGGATGCTTGTAGAGCAGGGCGCAGCCTCGGTGAGGATACTTCTAGGCATCGAGCCGGACAAGAGGGTTATGGAAGGCGCGGTGCGGAGCTGGCTGAGAAGAAGGGGGGAGGCGTGGTCTTGAGGGTCAGAATAACTGGGGCGGAGCTACGCGGAGAAGTGAAGGCGCCTCCGAGCAAGAGCTACACTCACAGGGCGGTCACCGCGGCCCTCCTTTCCGAGGGCTATTCCACAGTGCTTAACCCTCTGCGCTCCCGAGACACGGAGGCGACCATCAACGCCGCGAGGCTGTTCGGGGCCGCAGTCGAGGAGGACGAGGATCGACTCGCCGTCAGGGGTAGGAGCAGGCCACTGACCCCCAGCAACGTGATCGATGCGATGAATTCTGGGACGACCCTGAGGATAATGACGGCTGTGGCGGGCCTCGTGGAGAGGGGATACACGGTGCTCACGGGCGATGAGAGTCTTAGGCGCAGACCGATGCAGCCCCTCCTCGACGCTCTCCGCGACCTTGGGGTTCGAGCGTGGTCCACCAAGATGGACGGCACTGCGCCGATAGTGGTGGAGGCAGGTAAGATGGGTGGAGTGTGCAGGATAAGGGGAGACGTGAGCAGCCAGTTTGTGTCGGCCCTCCTCATGGCTGGGGCGGCAGCCGAGCGAGAGGTAGCCGTGAAAGTTGACGGGGAGCCCGTCTCGAGACCATACATAGACTCTACAATAGCCGTCATGGAGGAGTTTGGAGCACGGGTTTGGAGGGAGGGATACACCTATTTTCAGACCGAGCCGTCCGGCTACAGGCCGTCAAGCTTCACGGTACCTGGCGACTATGGGCTTGCAGGATTCGTCATGGCAGCCCCCCTATTGGCTGGTGGAAAAGTCCGGGTCACGGGCCTCAACCCGCGGTACCCCCAGGCAGACAGCACCATCCTCGAAATCTTAGCCAAGATGGGGGCGAAGGTTCGGGTGATCCCCGACGCGGTTGAGGTTGAGTGGGCGCCCCTGAGGGGGCTGGAGGTCGATTTAAGAGACTCTCCAGACCTACTGCCGATAGTCGCGGTTCTCGGCGCATTGTCCGCGGGAGAGACGCGGATAACCGGCGTCCAACACGCCAGACATAAAGAGAGCGACAGGATACATGTCCTAGCCTCTGAGCTTGCTAAAGTCTCGATAGAGGTGAGGGAGGAGCCCGACGGGCTCAGGATAAAAGGGGGAAAGCCAAGCCAGTCGGTCCTCGACCCCCATGGCGACCACAGACTCTTCATGGCCTTCGCGCTTCTCTCTCTATCAGTCAAAGGGGGGCTGGAGGTCATGGACCCCCAGTCAGCCTCAATCTCCTATCCCGGCTTTCTAGACGACCTGCGCGCGATAGGCTGCGAGGTGAGCTTCGCGTGACGGGGAACATTCTGGGGAAGAGGTTTGTCGTGGTGAGCTTCGGCGAGAGCCACGGGAGATGCGTCGGCGCGGTAGTGGACGGATGTCCAGCCGGACTCCCCCTCTCCGAGCAAGATATCCAACCACTACTAGACCTACGGAGGCCGGGCCAATCCCTCGTAACGACCCAGAGGCGCGAGGAGGATAAGGTCGAGATAATCAGCGGAGTGTTCGAGGGCTATACCACCGGAGCGCCAATCGCTATGCTCACCTGGAACAGGGACGTTGCCTCAAAAGACTATCAGATGGTCTTGGACACGCCTAGGCCCGGTCACGCCGACTACTTCGCCAGGCTGAAGTACGGTGGATTCAACGACTATAGGGGAGGGGGGCGCTTCTCGGGCAGGATTACAGCCGGATACGTTATGGCGGGCGCAGTCGCGCTCAAGCTTCTAAGGGAGACACTTGGCGTAGAAGTCCTAGCCTACACGAAGAGGATAGCGGGCGTGGAGGCCCGTCAGCTAGACATCGAGACAATCAGGAGGGGCAGGTGGCTTAACGTTGTAAGATGCCCGGACCAAGAGGCGGCTAAGGAGATGGAGGAGACGATCCTGAGGGCTAGAAAGAACGGAGACTCCGTCGGTGGTGTCGTCGAGTGTATAGCCCTGAACATCCCCCCAGGCCTCGGCGAGCCTGTCTTCGACGCGCTCGACGCAGACATCGCCAAAGCCCTCTTCACCATCCCGGCGGTTAAGGGAGTCGAGTTCGGCGCGGGGTTCAGAGCCGCAGAGATGAGCGGGTCCCAGCACAACGACCCACTCGGATTAGTAAACGGGAAAATAATGCCCCTGACGAACAACGCCGGTGGCATAGTCGGAGGACTCTCAACGGGGAGAGAAATAGTCGTCAGGGCCGTCTTTAAGCCAGCATCATCGATCAGCAAGCCCCAACTCACTTTAAATGTCGCTAAGAGGGAGATGGAGGAGGTCGTTGTGACAGGGCGGCACGACCCCTCTGTCGTCCCTAGGGCCGTCCCAGTGGTGGAGGCGGTCGTGGGAATAGTGTTGGCAGACCACGCGATAAGAGCAGGGTTAATAGGCCCCGTAATATCTAAGAGAGATAGATCGTAGGGTATCCGTATAGTGTTGTTTGTCCTTTTCTCTTGAATATTACCTCGTTTCCCCATAGGTCTAGCTATATAGGGATATTTCCGTGTTCTATGCCTAAGGGAGACATAAAGGCATTGATGAGTATTGAGGAGAGGTGGTTCAGGAGGGTTACCGAGGATTTCCTAGTTATGCGTAGAATGATATTGGCCTGATAGGTCTCTTCTGAAGACTCATCAACAACTGGCCAATAAAGCCAAATCTTTGTCGGAGAGTGAGAGGATTACACTAAATTGCTGAGGAGGCTGGGAAAAGATATCAGGCCTATAATAGGCTAGTTGGTGAGATGGGTATTTGTGGGAATATTAAGGCTCAGGAGGCTCTGGCCGAGTTGATAGCGTACCTAGATTCATCTAAGGGGTTCAGGAAGACTAGGAATTTACTGGGGCTGTTTAAACCGATTCGCGAAAGTAAGGAAGATCTATAGCGGGCACTTGAGGCGAGCATTGAAGAGGCTGACGGCTTCAACAAACAACATCAGAACGCGTCAAATAACCATGAAGATGGAGAAGGAGGTGCTCGCGAGGATCTGGAGGATGGATAGACAGGAAGTCCTGGGGAGGCCGGTATGACAGGCTTGTTAACGCGCACCCCGCTGTCGGGTGCTGTGATGAGGTATTTAACGTTCGGCCTCCTCTAGGGTTTCCTAGATGTTGCACGGATGGTCAGCCAAGCCCCTCCCCTTTCTTCCCGCCCGCTTGTGTTTTGTTAGTCGGTGTTAAAAAGACGAGGTTGTATAAGATTTGCTTTAATACCTCCAGTGCTCAGGGTGAAAGAGAAGTGACTGCGGAGGAGAATCTTAGGAGGTATAGAGAGGAGATCCGCGTGGTAACTGAGGATATCCTCCGAAAAATAGTCCTGAGGAGGGAGCTTGCGAGGAGGCTAGGAGAGACTAAGCGGGCTCTAGGCCTGAGCCTTGTGGACTACGAGGCGGAGGCTGAGCTGAGGCAACATGTGGCGCGAGTTGCGGCCGATCTAGGCTTAGACCCAGCACATGCACAGAAATTGCTCACACTCCTGATAGATGACGCCGTAAAGATTCAAAGCTCCTCCACAAAGCCGCGGATAACGCACATGGACATATTCAGGAAGGCCAAGCAGATCGAGATGAGTGGCGAGAAGGTTTATCACCTCGAGGTCGGGGAGCCTGACTTCGGAGCCCCATCTCCGGTCGCGGAGGAATTGACGAGGGCGGCGCTTAACGGATACGCAGCTTACGGCGAGGCGAAGGGTAGGCCCGAGCTCCGTAAAGCGATAAGAGACTCGCTGCGGGAGAGGTTTAGAGTCGATGTCCACGAGGAGCAGATTGTGGTAACACCCGGTGGAAGGTTCGCGGTCTACACAGCAGCCGCCTCGGTATTAAGCCCCGGGGATCAGGCAGTCGTGATCGATCCCTCCTGGCCACTCTACAAGCAGGTTGTCGAAATGATGCATGCTAGGCCCCTAGTTGTCAGGACCAGCCTGGAGGGTGGCTGGATACCCAGCATCGAGGAGCTTGAGAAAAAACTCGGCCAAGGGTGCCGCGCCCTCTTCATCAACTACCCAAACAATCCCACAGGTATAGTCTTAAGCAGGAAAGACCTCACCGCGGTGATAGAGGCTGCCCAGCAGGTCAACTGCTACCTGATCAGCGACGAGGTATACATGGACTACTGCTTCGCCCACTACGCATCCGCCCTCGAATCAGGCTACGAGAACGTGATAGTAGTGAACTCTTTCTCAAAGAGCTGGGGTATGACCGGCTACCGGATAGGGTATTTGGTGGCCAAGCGGGAGGTGGCTGACAGGGCCGCCAGAATAGTCTCCCAGCTCATTACCTGTGTACCAGAGTTCGTACAGATGGCTGCACTAAAGGCTCTCCTCGACGGTGAGACGCCGCGGAGATACAGCCAAGTGATTAGAGAGAGGATAGAGCTCATCTGCAGGGAGCTAGACCGGATTGGCGCAAGATACGTGAAACCCCTCGGGGCGATGTATGTATTTCCCCGCATAGGTGGAGACGGCTTCGACTCAGCCGAGATGGCCCTTAGGCTACTCGAGAAGAGGAGGGTTGCCGTGGCGCCGGGTACGGCGTTCGGAGACTACCCGGAGTTCATCAGGCTTTCCGCCGGCACATCGAAGGAGGAGCTGTTAACCGGTCTTAGGCTGCTAGAAGAGGAGCTCAAGAGCATGGATAGGACGAAGTAGCTATACTATCAGCTCCTCGGTCCCAGCGTCGAATATGTGTAGCTTACCAGTTTCGAACGCGACCCAGACCTTATCTCCGATGGAGAGCGGCATGGGCTGTGAGACAGCCTTTATGATTTCCGAGTCTATCTTAAGGTCGACCACCATGTTCGCGCCCTGATGCTCCAACACATAGACCTCTGACATGAAGACAGAGTTTGGCTGCTTCTCGGCCGAGATCCTGAGATCCTCCGGCCTGACGCCTAGGTATACCTCGGAGGAGCGGAGCTTAGCCGCCACCATCTCTGAATAGTCCGCGGGCAGTGTATAGCGGAACGACCCAGCGTCAAGCTGGACCAGCGCGCCCTCCCTCATAACCGACGCCTTAATCATGTTCATCGGCGGGCTGCCTATGAAGGTCGCCACGAACGTGTTTGAGGGCTTGTTATAAATGTTTGAGGGCTCGTCATACTGCAGGACTTTCCCCTTGTTCATTACCGCTATTTTGTCCGCCATAGCCATAGCCTCGGCCTGGTCGTGGGTAACATAGACCGTCGTGGTCTTGAGCTCCTTCTGAAGCCTCTTGAGCTCAGCTCTCATGAAGAGTCTCAGCTTAGCGTCCAAGTTGCTCAGAGGCTCGTCCATGAGGTATACCCTAGGCTGCCTGACTATCGCCCTACCGAGCGCCACTCTCTGCTGCTCACCACCGCTAAGCTGCCTTGGTTTCCTGTCAAGGAGGTGCTTTATCCCGAGAAGCTCAGCGGTCTCCTTCACTCTACGGTCGATCTCGTCTTTGGGAATCTTCCTCATCCTTAACGGGAACGCTATATTGTCATAGACCTTCATGTGTGGGTATAGGGCATAATTCTGGAACACCATGGCCACATCCCTGTCCTTAGGCGGCAGATCATTCACCACGCTATCTCCTATCCACACCTCTCCCGAGTCGGGAACCTCCAGGCCGGCTATGCAGCGCAGAGTCGTCGTCTTGCCGCACCCCGATGGGCCCAGCAGAACCACGAATGAGCCGTCGGCTATCTCAAGGGACACACCGTCAACGGCTACCACCTTGTCGAATCTCTTGTAAAGGTTGACTAGCCTGACGGTAGCCATCTTCGGAAACTGTACGTGGGTTAAAAGATATAAAAGTTTTCCTAAACAACAAATAGGATCGAGCCTCAAATTTTTTATCCATTTAAGAGTTTTAGATGACTCTTTGATTAGGGCGCCCCCGCTTCGCTTTTTGCGAGGTTGTTAACTAGAGTTAAGGCTTCGCGCGGCGTCAGCTCGTAGACCCGCTTGTTGGCTAGGTGTGGCGGATTCGGAGTGTAGCCGAGCTTGCCTAGTATCTTTCCAAGTTTGTGTCTTCTGTCGGTGAAGATCTGCTTGAGTATTTTGAAGTAGCAGGGCTCGGGTGGTGGTACATTGTTCCGGCTCATAGTCGCTATGCAGGACACTACCTTGGGGGGTGGTCTGAATGAGGCTGGGCTGACCCTCTCGTGTAGCTCCACATCGTAGAGCATCTGGGATACGAGGCTGATGAAGAGGTAATTGCTACTCCCGGGCGGGGCCACCAGCTTCTCGGCGAACTCCTTCTGCAGAACTAGCACGATCTTCCTAGGCATCGCCTCGGTTATGAGCCACTCTATCAGCCTCCTCGAGAGATAGTAGGGTGGGCTTCCTACACTCATGGTGAATCCACGTGGCTTGATCTTGAGGAGGTCTCCCCGAATAATTGTGACGTTTTTCCACCCGCTAAGCCTTCTGGAGGCCTCCTCAAATAATGTCGGATCTATCTCGACGCTGATAACCCTGCAGCCCTTCCGTACGAGGAGCTCTGTGAGGCGACCGTCCCCGCAGCCTGGCTCCAATACTACGTCGTCGGAGGTTGGTGCTGCCAGCTCAACTAGCCTATTCAAGACCCGCGAGTCAACCGTTATGTGCTGTCCCAGCCTAGCCATAGCTAGTAGGATGAGGGGGCCGAGTGAAGAGCCAATACTTTGCATTAGGGTCTGATAATTCCTCGATTATCCTCTTGATGATCATCTTGTCGAAGTTCTGGATCCCGGCCCGCTCCTCAATGTCCTTGAAGCTGGTGAAGGGTGCCTTGCTTCTCTCCTCGATCAGCCTCATAGAAATTTTTTTCCCAACGCCTGGGAGTGCTTCTAACGCGTGTAGCCTAGGTGTTAAGGGGCCGCAGGTGTTGATGAACTCTACCAGCTCCGCTTCACGCTCCTTAACTATTTCCTCCACCACCTTCTCTAACGTGAACTTCGCGTTTTCTGTGAGCTCCTGATAACTAATTCTCCTCAAAATTCTGACTAGCTGCCGCGGGACATCCTTGCCTATGTACAGCCTCAATCCCGGTTTTGGGTTTAGGCTCTGATTTATGGCTGCCTCTAGCAAAGTAAAGTACTCCCAGCCGACCATCTGGGCCACAACCATGCCCCTCTCGACATGCTGACCTCTTTCGAGCTTCGCAGATGGGACAATGTCTAGGATAGTTGCCTCATCCTCGTATATCTTTTGAGGCGCCCGCTTCATGTCCTTCACGTTAATCGCTTATCCTCTCAGCCTCCTCACCGACGTAAGACTCGATCGTCTGGACAATCTCAGATAGCTTTTGGTCAGAAAAAAGGATGCTGGAGATTAGCCTCTTATACCCCGCGATGACTGCTCTGAGCTCGTTGATGTCGCGCGGGCATATGTTAACTATCTGGCACGCCTCCTCACGTTCTAATCCGAATCTCTGCTGAAGCTCCTCCACAAGCATTTGCGCCTTATCGGCGGGTAGCTTCCGGAATGTGTTCGCATACTCGTAGACCCTCTGCTGGAGTGGTGTTAAGTTGGGATAACGCTGTTTGAGGAGATCAGCCGCCTCCGAGATAGTTATAGGCTTTAGTGAGACCACTTTCCGCGGCATGGCTCTAGATCACCGGTGATTCGGCCGGCCTGAGGTGTTCGGGGAGAACAGAGAGTTTCCTCAGCTTCGAGCCTATTTGAACAGCCACGACGTAGCCCCGGCCCCTCTTCTCGACGATACGCCCTACTCTTCCATGGTACCGGCGGTGTGGCATCCCCTTATGTGATGCGGGATCTACAAGGATCACGACCTTGGCGCCGGGTTCGAGCTCTGAGAGATATACCTCTGGTCGGGGGCCGCTCCTCGACCCTAAATCTTTTCGAAGAAGCCGCCTCGTCCTTTTCCTACTACCACTATGCCTCGTCATGGGTCTAGACCGCCTGCATTATTTGGGATTTGCCATGTATAAAAAGGTGTTTTGAGGCGGCTCGACATCAGGAATAAGGACCAAGACTATGGGGAGGGGATGGAGCCTTCCCCGAAAGGGGTTTTGCCTTCGGCCTTCCCTTGGCCCGGCGTAGGCCGGTGAATAGTCTTTCCATAGAGGCGTAGGGGACGAGAGAGGGGTTGCAGGGGCCACCCGATTCCTGCTCTAAACGCCTCTCTTCGCGCCTCAACCCGGAGCACCCTGGCCATGGGGAAGGTCGAGCCGGCCATAGACACAGAAGTATTGAAATAGAGGTGTGGAGCTTTCCTCCTCACACTCGCGGGCACTTGTTCGGCCCTAGGATCAGCCGGTCGCATGCAGGATGAGGGGGAGCGGTGGGGGCCGTCCTGTCCAAGATCTAGGCCAGGTTTATGCCTACCAACCCCACCAGCTACATCTCTCTAGAGGGCATTCGCTTTGAGACGCCTAAGAACTCGAGTCTTATCTCTAAGGGCTTATTCGCCAGTATCTCGGCGAAGCTCGGCTTTGTCCTGCCGCCATCGCCATGGATCAGCTCCTTCACGTAAAGGCCCCCATCAGCCACTATGAGAAATTCTACTAGATGGGGATCCTTGAGGCTCGCAGTGACGCTGTACACCCTTTTCTTTCTAAGCCTGTCGGCCCTTCTCCTGAGGACCCTTGTAGGGGTCATCTGGTCGATTATGGCGCCCCTGAGGATGGACTCCAACCTCTCTAGGTCGTCCTGCACTATAGGTGACTCGAACCTTACGATGGCTCGGTACCTCTTACTTCCGCCCTCAACCTCTGATTTCAACAACTTCAAATCCTTGGAATCCGCGAAGGAGAGATTCTCGACACTTACGTTCCCCTTAGAGTATTCCGTTATCTGTTGCTTAAGGAGCGAGAGATCGATCCTTCTGCGGGAGGGCTGAATCAGCTCGAGGATGAAGGGCCTACCTTCTCCACCCACTTGGACGTCAACGTCCTCCCGGCCCGCCGCGTGGAACTTATATCCGATCGCGCCGGCAAGCTTCACAGCAGGCCCAGCTATGTACTCCGCAACCGAGTCGGGGTAAATGCGTCCAGTGAATCCGCACAGCTTGCAGCCGGCACCCCAGCACTTTGAGCAAAACCACGGCGTCTGGGGCATGTGGGGCTGGTGCTTAAAGTACTGCCCCCTGATGTAGAGTGGGGAGGCATTAACCTCGACTTCTCTCATGAAGATGTCTACCTTGAAGATTATGTCAGGGCTTGTGAAGCTGACGGTCTTTCCGGTCAGTTCCTCCAGCCTGCGGCCCAGCTCGCTTGATATATCCTTACGGAGAGTCCTAGACTCTGTTAGCGCAATCTCAGAGAAGATCCTCTCCTCTATTGAAGCGATGTGACTGGGCACGTGGGCTCCTACTAAAAAGCTGTAGAACTCGTATCCCAACGACTTTTGGACAGCCTTATGAGCAAGCTCCTCTATTACGGCCTCGTTGAACCGCCCTAGACAGACGACGCATGGTATCCTGATTTCTGGCCGCGCGCCGATTTGTTCGGCCAGTTGTATGGCTTCTCGATGCCCAGTGGAGGAGAGGTTCTTCAGGATTTGGTAGGCCTCCTCTATGCGGTGTTCCTCTAACATTAGCTTTGCCTCTCTTAGAAGCTGGGACTTGATCTCGGCACCGCGTTCACTGCTGTTCCCCCAGGCGCCTGCACCGCCGATGAGCCTTCCTAGGCAGTTATCGCAGAGCGGATACTTCTCTAAGAGTCTCCTAGCCCTCGAGAGGACCTCTTGGTCATGCGGAGGATGATTCTGGCCCACAGGTCTCTATTGAGGACGCATCAACAACTACTAAATAAATACAGGGCTTTGTCGGATGTTGAGAGGGAGGTTCTGAAGCCAGCTATCTCCTCCATGGAGAAGCAGACGGTGGAGATGGCGAAAAAGATAACTGAGGAGGCTGGTAAGAGGCACCCCCACTTCCTCAGCAAGCCTGAGAATCCTCCTTCCGCCTACTCATAGTCCCTTTTTAAGTCTTTATCTACTCCCCTACCCTCCACCCAATATTTAGGTCTTAACTATCTTGGATGTCCATATAGCGTTAGTTGTCCTTTTCCCCTGAATATTACCTCGTTTCCCCACAGGTCTAGCTGTATGGGGATGTTTCCTTGTTCTATGCCTAGCATGTGTCTTAGCTTAGATTTCTCCTTCTTTACTACTCCTATCTCCTTCTCTAAGCCCTTAATGTTTGTAGTGCATTGTATATTTCTCTTGGTAGTGTTAGTCCCTTTGAGGTTTTTATGTATCCTGGTAGTAGTTTCTTGGCGCTCTCTGTGAGGTATAGTAGGATGTTTCGAGCCATCTCCAAATCATCCTCCTCAATATGGGGTTTGGGGTGATTCTTATGGATGGTTTGTCCAGGTCGTAGCGCGCCCAGCTCAGGAATTTTTCCTACTGTTAGAGCCGACTCTCCCTAACTTTTTCTAGTAGCTTGCTTACTGTCTGTTGCGACTGGGGTAGGCCAAGCCTTTAGACATAAGTTTCTTCCTAGCTAGTGGTCTAACCGGCCTATTGGGGCCACCACTCTTTATATGTGGGGCCGGTGGAGGGTCTTATCCGAACGGGTGATGGAGATAGGTTGGTGATGGCTTATCTGTGGATGAGGCTTAGGGAT
>JAVVGN010000041.1:0-17334 GCA_032249095.1 Candidatus Caldarchaeales archaeon
CCTCCAGAGCCAATAATTCCTTAGAATCAACGTCTACAGCGGACCACACATATACGTAGGATTTCTTGACACGTAGCTTGGTCTCATCAACAGCTATACACCTCCTATACCTGGGCTCCTTAGCGACCCTGATCTCAGATACCCTCTTGGCAAGGTAGTGGACGGCGGACTTGCTTATAGGCTCCAAAGCAAGGCTCAGAACTCTGGAAACCCTCCTACAGCTACCATGAAACATGTAGTCCAACACTGCTAGGACCTTAACCTCCCTACTTTTTTATTACGCATAAAACAGCCCGAAACTAGGGCCACAACATCCATAGCATACAAGACACACCGACCGGCCTTTAAAAAACGCCTCGCTCTTAATCCATTGTTTGTTGGTGGGTTTTTGTTTTGCTTTTATTTAAAGCTCTTCCCATTTATAAGCTTTAAATCGCAAGAGGGTGGACTGAGGAGGCTATTTATCAGCATAACCAGCGATCGGTATTACCGTGCATCGACGTATGGGGAAAACCTATAAACACCAACACAAAATGGATTAAGAGCGATTTATTTTAATGGAGAGCCATAGCGTCTATGGTTGTGGTGGGGAGCAATTGGGCCAGGTTTATCCCTGTATAGTGGGTGGTGAAAAGATCTATTCCCCTACTGGAGCCGTATTCAAGGACATCAACCCCGCCGACTCGAGCGAGGTCTTAGCGGAGTTTCCCCTCCTTACGCGCGAGGAGGTGGCCCGGGCTATCGACTTGGCACAGGAGGCCCAAGTAAAGTGGGCCAAGATGCCTGCCCCCGAGAGAGGTAGGATACTTGTAAGGGCAGCACAGATCATGGAAGACCAGGCCGAAGAGTTAGCGAGGACACTTACGAGGGAGGAGGGTAAGACTCTGAGCGAGAGCAGGGCTGAGGTAGGCCGCGCAATATCAATCTTCAGGTTCTACGGTGTCATGGGCTACAGGCTTCGCGGCGAGTTCGTCGCGTCAGCCGAGCATAACACGTATCTCTTCACGACGCGGGAACCGTTAGGCGTCGTCTCAATCATAACTCCTTGGAACTTCCCTATAGCGATACCCTCGTGGAAGATAGCTCCGGCCCTTGTCTGCGGCAACTCTGTGGTCTTTAAGCCGGCAAGCTATACACCGCTCATAGGCTATAGGATTGTGGAAGCGCTTCACAAGGCCGGCCTGCCCCCCGGAGTACTCAACTTCGTGACAGGCGGCGGGGCCAGCATTGGGGCCGAGATGATTAACAATCCGAGAATAAGCGCTATCTCGTTCACAGGCTCTCTTGAGGTCGGTGAGGAGATTCGTCGGATCGCTGCGGCTGGAAAGGGTGTGAGAGTCCAGCTTGAGCTTGGGGGGAAGAATCCGGCAGTGGTTCTCGCGGACGCCGACATGGATAGAGCCGTTGAGATGGTTGTACGCGGCGCCTTCGGACTGACGGGTCAGGCCTGCACCGCCACGAGTAGAGCCATAATTGAGGAGAAGATCTTTGACGAGTTCGTCAGGAGACTGGTGGAGCGTACAAGAAGGATTAGGGTAGGGAATGGTTTGGAGGAGGGCGTGGAGATGGGCCCGGTCGTAGGCGAGAAGGAGTTGAACAAGATACTAAGCTACATCGAGGTAGGGGTCTCGGAGGGAGCTAAACTGATCTACGGAGGCCGGCGTCTTACCGATGGGGCTCTTTCAAAGGGCTACTTCGTAGAGCCAACCATCTTTAGCGATGTAACGCCAGACATGAGGATCGCTCAGGAGGAGGTCTTTGGGCCTGTTTTAGCCTTGATGAGGGCCTCCAGTTTCGACGAGGCCGTCGAGCTAGCCAATAAGATAGAGTACGGGCTGTCAGCCTCCATCTTTACTAGAAACCTACAGAGGGCTTTCGACTTCATAAGAATGATCGAGGCCGGCGTGGTGAAGGTGAATAAGCCTACTACGGGGCTGGAGCCTCAAGTCCCCTTCGGAGGCTTCAAGAAATCCAGCTACGGCATGATTAAGGAGCAGGGAGAGGCCGCGCTGGACTTCTACACGAAGATCAAGACCGTGTATCTCAGCTACTGAGCACAGATATTCTGTTCCTCAAAACACCTATCCCCTCTATCTCGATCTCCACCAAGTCTCCATCCCTCAGCGAGAAGTCGTCCGGGGGAACGATCCCGGTTCCTGTAAGGAGAATCGTGCCCGGCGGGACCGGGTTGTACCTCTTCAGGAAACCTACCAGCTCCTCTAGGCTTCTCTTCATGTTTGCGGTACTAACCTGACCCCTAAAGACTTCCTCAGCCCCCCTCCTGATCCTCATCTCAATCTTGAGGTTTCTCCAGTCTCCAATGCTTTCAGCCGGCACGATCGCCGGCCCTATTGCACAGGAGCCGCGATAGATCTTCGCCTGGGGCAGGTAGAGGGGGTTCTCGCCCTCTATGTCTCTCGCAGACAGGTCATTACCGATTGTGAAGCCTGCTATCTCGAGGCGCGGGCCCAGAACTACGGCCAGCTCGGGCTCTGGGACTGACCACCTACTGTCGCCCCTGATGTAGGCCACTTCGCCTGGCCCAACGCATCTTGAGGGTGTGGCCTTGAAGAATATCTCGGGCCTCTCTGCCTCGTATACCATGTCGTATATCCCCTTAGCCTTGGTCTCGTACTCGCGGGCCTCCCTGCTTCGTAGGTATGTTACCCCCGCGCCCCAGACCTCGGGGGGAACGATCGGCATCAGTAGTTTCCCAGACCTCCCACCAGACTCCAAGGCAGAGAAGCTGAGGGTTCTCAGCCGCCTATCCTTCTCGAGCCTTTCCTCGAGATATCGCGCTATGCTGAGCCCGCGTCCAGCAGCATGCCTTGCTAGCGTGAGGAACCCTCTTCCTGAGCCAAAGTTCTTCTCAGGTAATAGCTTTACCGCATCATCGACAACGACCCCCAACCTGCTCGAGATTCCACCCAGCCTAACCCTCACAATCCTCAAGCCGCTTAATTGATCGGCGACAACTGGTATAAAAGCAGTTGCTGGAAAATGACCATAGATTGTTGTTTTCCATCAAAATTAATATCGGGGTGACCCACGTTATGGGCAGAGAGGTATGACTGAGGTTAATCTCACAGCATTTCTGATTGCGGCAGCACTGTTACTCTCGGTGGGGGTCCAGCTTGCTGAGCCCCTGCTGGAGACGGATTTGGGTTCGAGCCAGACCCACAGGCTCGAGTTTGTCTCTACTAAGCTCATCTCCAGTCTACTCACCGGCAGATATGGGTTAGTCGCACGGGGCGAGGACCTAGTCATAAAGGCAGTCGAGCCTGCTAATGATGTGGGGAAGGTTCTAAAGGACGAGCCTACCCGCGCCGCTACTATTCCGCCCCTGCTCCAGGCACCAGGCGCCGCGGGCGTGCTAGTCCCCTTCCGCAGCCCAGCACCAGCATTCAGCAGAAACATAATTATAACTAGGGACTTCAGCAGAGCGCCGATCCAAACTGAGCCTCATATAGCCGTGAATCCCCGCGACACCAAGCACCTGCTCGTAGGCGTGATAGACTACAACTTTGGCGGCGTGAGCGCCTACGTCAGCTTTGACGGCGGCGAGACCTGGATAGGCCCGAGGCAGGTCAAGTATTCAAGGGATGGCCTCGGGTCTGGTGGCGACCCAGTGGTTGCGTTTGATAGAGAGGGGAATGCGTACTTCGCTCAGATATCCCTCGACATAGAGGAGTTCAGGATAGGCTCCGCAGTATCTTCCGAGGTCGTCTCAAGCATTGTAGTCTCTAAGAGCGCCGACGGGGGTCTGACCTGGTCCGAGCCAGTGTCGATGGCTCGTAGCGGCATATTCTTCAGGAATATCCAGTACGATGAGAGGGGGAGGTTGAGGGGTTCCATAGCCTTCACGTTTCTTGATAAGCCTTGGATGACAGTTGGTCCAGACAAGGACAACCCCTCACGGGACGCGATCTATGTAACATATACCGAGTTCGCAGTCGTCTGGGACATCTTCTACATCGAGGAGCTAGTTTTCCTCGGAAACCCCAGGCTGGAAACGGTGATCAAGATCGTTAAGTCTTCGACTGACTTCAGCGTCATAAGGCCGCCAGTCGCGGTCAGCCCAGTAGTGGTAAGGGAGTACGGAGAGACGGGCAGGCGTAGAGTAGTTCAGGGCTCTCAGCCCGCCGTAACTAGAGACGGCACGGTATACGTCGCCTGGCTTGACACGCTCGACGATGATAGTATGAGGGGGCTTGGAGAGATCCGCGTAGCCAAGAGCAACGACGGTGGAAGGAGCTGGAGTCCGCCCGCTAGAGCTGCCAGCTTTAACGAGGTGGCCTTCACCCCCCGGAACCTAGCATTCAGGAACTGGGGATCATCCTTCCCACAGATAGCTACTGGCCCAGGGGGAGAGGTCTATATAGTCTTCGCCGGTAAACCCGCCGACAAGCCCCTCGACGAGGGAGACATATTCTTCGTCAGAAGTCTCGACGGAGGCGACACCTGGTCTCAGCCGCGTAGACTCAATGACGACGAGACCAGCAGACTACAGTTCTTTCCAGCGATTACTGTCGACCCGGGAGGCGTTATACACGTAATGTGGGGCGACATGAGAGACGACCCCGTAGAGACGAGATACCACATATACTACACCAGGTCGTCCGACAAGGGCGAGACATGGGGCTTCGTAATAGAGGAGATCGGTCAGCGGTTTGGAAGCACGAGGGTCTCGGACGCGTATAGCAACCCGAACTTCGGGTTCCCCGGCGGGAGATTTATCGGGGACTACTTCGCGATAGCTGCAAGCGCCGATGATGTCTACATGGTTTGGGCCGATTGCAGGCTCGGAGAGTTTACTGGACTGAGCCAGAAAATAGCCTTCGCCCGAAGGAGCCCGATCCGCTCCCCCTCGATCTTCGTGACACCACCCACGGGAATTGCGGGGAGGGACATCCTAATAGTAGGCTCAAACTTCCAGCCCGACTCGAACATTTACATAGAGCTCTCCGGCACCATCGTAGCATACACTAAGACCAACGAGGAGGGGGCGTTTGCTGCTAGAATCTTCACACCACTTACGTCTGAGGGTCAGCACACCCTCGCTGCCTACGACCAGACAGGGAACTTCGCAGTAGCAAGCTTCTACATTGAGTTTGGGTTCAACAACGTTGCGGAGCTGCTCGAGGCCTCAAAGACCGATAGGGCCATCCTCGATAAGTTACTCGCAGGGATGGAGGAGCTGAAAGCGAGGGGCAACTCTACCGGCGGAGGCGACAACCAGGCTAGCGGCGCGGAGTCATCCCAGTTAACGGCTTTCTGGACGCTGATACTCGTCGGAGCGCTGGGAGTTGCTTTAGGCCTAGCCGTCGGGCTTCTAGTGTCCCGCCGACCCCCAAAGGGTAGGACTAGTTAAACAAATTTATGCTGGTCTCTCCAAGGAGTGGCTTAGAAATGAGTCTCGGCACGCGCATAACATGGACTATACTCCTAGTTGCGGTGGTCTGCGCCCAGCTCTATCTCGCCGCGACGGCTAGTGCGCAGCAGGATATACGAGGCCCCGCCGCAGACACCTTGATATTCAGGGGGTTGGGCTCCCAAGATATAGCCGACAGGGAGATAAAGGCTGGACGGATAGACCTCTTCCTCTTCAACCTCAAGACGGAGCTCGCTAGGAAGCTTCGCGACGACCCGTCTATAAGGCTGGTCGAGGCGCCCGCAACTATGTACTCCTTGGTCCTTAACCCCGCGCCGGCTCCCGAGGGGCAGCTCAACCCCTTCTCAATACGTGAGGTGAGGTGGGCGATGCAATTCATCATCAATAGGGAGGAAATAGCCTCGGTTATCTTCAGGGGCTTGGCCGTACCCATGTACGTCTTCGTAAGCCCCTTCGACCTCGACTACGTGACCGTCTTCGAGGATGTCAAGAGTCTGGGAGTCCGCTACGACCCAGACTATTCCCGTCAACTGGTTAGCGATGCGATGAAGAGGGCTGGAGCAGTACTAGAGAACGGCGTTTGGAAGTATGGTGGCAAGGAAGTGACGATCCGTCTAATCTACCGTGTAGAGGATGAGAGACGAGATATCGGAGAGATGTTGAGGAACGAGCTTGAGAGGCTGGGCTTTAAGGTCGAGTCGATACTGCTCGAGTTCGGTCCAGCCGTTGAGAGAGTCTACTCGCGCGACCCAGCCTCCTTTGAGTGGCATATCTATACGGAGGGCTGGGGGCGAGGCGGGGCTGCCAGATATGAGGCGGGGAGCATAAACCAGTTCTGCGCCCCCTGGACCGGAAACATGCCGGGATGGCGGGAGGTCGGGTTCTGGCAGTACGAGAACCCGAGGCTAGACGAGCTGGGCAAGAAGCTCTTCAAGGGCGAGTACAGGTCCAAGGAGGAGAGGGACGAGCTTTTCAGAGAGATGACACGCATATGTACCGAGGAGTCGGTGAGGATTTGGATTGCCACAGGCATATCTGTCTTCCCAGTCACCCCTAATGTGAAACCACTAGTCACGGATATTGTTGGTGGTTTGAGGTCAGTATACACGTTGAGGGAGGCGCTGAACACGGAGAGGAGCGAGAAAACGCTGATAGTGGGCCACCTCTGGGTCGAGCCTCCTGGGGGGCGCAGCGCTTGGAACCCCATCGGAGGGTTTGGAGACGTTTATAGCAGCGATATCTTCAGGAACATATTCGACCCACCAATCACGAGGCACCCGATCTCGGGTAAGCCAGTACCCTTCAGGGCCGGGTTTAAGGTGGAGGCCTCTTCCCCCGAGGCGTCGGTCCCAGTTCCTAGCGACGCCTTTGTCTGGAACCACCAAGCAGGCAGATGGACAAGGGTTGGTCCAGGGGTACTCGCTAAGAGTAAGATCGTGTACGACTTCTCTCAATACCTCGGAGCAAGGTGGCACCACGGTCAGCCAATTACTTGGGGGGATGTGCTCTACTCGATCTACCAAGCATTCGACCTCGCGTATAACGAGAGGAAGTCGAAGATAGAGACGGCGATAGCTGTCACTTCTAGGCCTTATCTAGAGACGTTCAAGGGCTTCAGAATTATAGATGGCACGAAGCTGGAGGTTTATGTGGACTACTGGCACTTCGAGCCAGAGGTCGTGGCAGAGTACGCCCTCCCAACCTCAGTAGTGATGCCTTGGGAAATCCTGTACGCAATGGATGTCCTCGTCTTTGATAGGAGGCAGGCAGCTTACTCCGACACGGCGGCGGCGAGATTCAACCCCGAGTTCGGTTGGGTGAACCTTGTTAAGGAGCGCACCTCGAGACAGGTTGCCGAGACGGTCCTGCGAGACCTGCTCCAAAGCAGGACATACCCGCTGGACGCCCTTACCGTCGAGGGGGTATACAGCACAAGTTGGGAGGAGGCGGAGGCTAGGTACCGTTCATCCATCGATTGGTTCAGGCGCTACGGACACCTAGTGGTAAGTCAGGGACCCTTTATGCTCAGACGGTTTGACGGGCCGAGCCAGACAGCAGAGTTAGTGGCTTATCGGGATGCGTCTTATCCGTTTGGCCCCGGCCGCTGGGGCGAGCTTGCTAACCCGCTCGGCTACACTCTGAAGGTAACTGTCCCGAGAGAGGCCTTGCTGAAGCCGGACACCACCGTCCCGGTGGGGATTGGTGCGCCGTCGGGGACTAAGGTGCGGTATGTCCTGATGGATCCGGCCAGCGGGGAGGTGGTGTCACGGGGAGACGCGCAACTAACGGCCGAGAGCGTTTTCGAGATACGAATAACGCCGGACCTCGTCTCGAGGATGGCTCCCGGCCTATACAGGCTGTACGCCGTAGCATACAGCCCCGAGTCAGTCGGGATCGTCCTAGAGGTGGAGGCAGGTATCAGGTTTACGAGGGAGGCCCCGGCCCAGACAACCCAGACCCGCACCCAAGAGACTGGGGCTACAACCACTCCTCGCCGCGAAGCAGAAGCCTTTCTAGCTGGGCTTCTGCTGCCGGTTGTGGCGCTGCTGGCTATTGGAGCAATAGTCGCAGTGGTCCTGTTTCTGCTGAGGCGTAGGGGTCGGTAGTGGGGCTAGCAAGAATCCTAGCATTCCGCGCCCTCTCCCTAAGCGCTGTACTACTGGTGATAATCGTTGTCCTAGTCGCGATATTGGGCGGGACCGGTTTCTCCGAGCGCGTCATAATGGCCAGCATAAACGAGGAGATACGTCTCCTCCGCCAGACCCTAGCCCAACGCATAACAGATCCTGCGGAGCTAGAGGCGGTATTGGCTGAGCGGAAGGCCGATCTGATACGGTCCTACGGGCTTGACAGCCCCTGGTATGTGAGGATACCAGACCTCGTTAGACGCGTGGTGGTGCTGGATCTCGGCGAGTCGAGGGTGCTGGAGAGTTTTAGCGGTAGCAGGAGGGTAAGCGACATCATCCTTGAGAGGCTCCCATACACTCTTCTGCTTGTCACGACCGCGGTGACCATCTCCACGCTGGCCGGAATATATGTGGGGCTCAGGCTGGCATTGAGGCCGGGAACCCTGCTCGACCGCGCCATATCATACTTCGCCGCCATCTCAAACGGCCTCCCCAGCTGGTGGACCGGAATAATCCTGATACTACTCCTAGTATACTATGTCAACCTCTTTCCACCGGGTGGGATCATGAGTTCCCCGCCCCCCGCCGGTCCTCTTGAGAGACTGCTCGACATCCTTTGGCACGCGGTCCTCCCCATACTGACCCTCATCATTGTTAGCATCGGCCCCACGATATATGTCGCAAGGACAATCGTGTTGAATACTACTCAGGAGGACTATATCGCTGTCGCGAGAGCGAAGGGCATCCCCGAAAACATCATCCTAAGGCGACACATCCTCAGGGCCTCGGCTCCCCCCATAGTAACGATACTCGTCTTCAGCCTCGTAGGATCGCTTGGAGGCGCAATACTTACGGAAACGATCTTCAACTGGCCTGGGATGGGCCGGCTATACTACGACGCCGTCGTGAGAGGCGACGAGGCAGTGATAGTGGCCTTGACCTACATTTATGGGCTACTATACGTCGCGGCGAGGCTCGTCTTAGAGGCCCTATACACGATCCTCGACCCGCGGATAAGGTATTGACGCACCCAGCAATTTGGCAAAGTCATAAATATTACGCGCCCAAGTTTTTGGGAGATGGCGTCAGCCCAGCTAACAGACGCGAAGATACTGGGGGGAAGTGGCTCGATACTTATGATTCTGCTGCCCATCCCTTACGCCGGCCTAGCCCTCTATATCGCGGGGGTTGTTCTGGTGATCATCGCTGTTAGGAGAATAGCCTCAGCTCTCGGCGACCAGAAGATCTTCAACTACGCGGTGGTCTCCGTGATACTCATCGTCGTGGGGCTTGCGGCGGGCGTAGCCGTAGTGGTTCTGACGGGGCTCGCAAGCATCATTCAACTTCTGAACATATTCTCGACGCGAGGAGGGACGTTTGGCGACTTCGCGCGGGGAGAGATCATCCAGCTCATAACTGCGGTGCTTGGCTCGATACTTGTAGGGCTGCTGGTTCTTTGGGGGTTCTCGATAGCGTCCAGCGTATATCTAAGGAGAAGCTTCAACGCGATAGGGGTCAGGCTACGATCAAGCCTCTTCCCAACAGTCGGCATACTATACATCATTGGAGCGGTCCTCGCCATAATGCTCATTGGCTTCATAATCTGGCTTGTCGCGCTTATTCTCCAGATAATCGCCTTCTTCACGCTCCCCACAGAGACCCCACAGCAGGAACCTGTAGGGCCTTAGAAAAGCCAAATAACGGTAAGAGCATCAATATAGGCCGATGAGGGAGCTCCCGCTACCCCCCTTTTTCGACCCCACAAAGGCTGATCAAGTCTGGAGGGTCCCATACAGTGAGAGGGCCGAGGAAGCGATCAAGTGGAGGAGGACTCATGGACTAAAGCCCGCGTCTCAGGATGACCCGCGGGTATGCCTCCTGCTAATCGACGTTCAGAACACATTCTGTCTGCCTGGTTTCGAGCTCTTTGTAGGCGGGAGGTCGGGCAGAGGCGCCGTGGATGATTGCGTAAGGATTGCTAGCTTCATCTACCGTAACATGGGATCAGTAACACGGATAGTTGCGACGCTTGATACACATCAGGCATTCCAAATATTTCACCAAGTCTTCCTTGTAGATCCTGACGGTAACTACCCTAGTCCATACACCCGCGTCTCCGTGGAGGATGTGAGGAGTGGTAAATGGCGGGTCAGCGAGGAGGCCGCGCGGACTCTCGGGATCGACGCGAATTATCTGAATAGGCATCTGCTCCACTACGTTGAGAGCCTTGAGAAGGGAGGCAAGTACGAGCTCACGGTCTGGCCATTTCATGCGATGCTCGGTGGTATTGGCCACGCCCTCGTTCCTCTCGTAGAGGAAGCGGTATTCTTCCACAGCATAGCGAGAATGAGCCAGCCCCTCATCCGCATCAAGGGCACCTCCCCTCTCACAGAGCACTACTCAGCCCTCGGGCCAGAGGTGGAGAAGGGGGCCGGCGGCGAAATAATTGGCGAGCGAGATGAAGCCTTAATCAACCACCTCCTATCATACGACGCAATCGTGATAGCTGGTGAAGCCAAGAGCCACTGTGTAGCGTGGACTGTTGAGGACTTGATGCAAGCCGCACTGGCGAAGAAACCTGAAATGTTAGGTAGGATCTACCTATTGGAGGACTGCACCTCACCCGTCGTTGTCCCCGGCGTGGTTGACTACACCGAGACGGCAGACCTAATTTTCAGGAGGTTCGGCGAGGCAGGCATGAAGATAGTGAGGTCTACCGAGCCAATTGAAAGCTGGCCCGACTTCCCCCTGAGGTAAGAGGGGAGGGGCCGGGGGAGAGGATTCAATATTTTAAGTGGAGCCTCAACAGAGAGAATGGCAAGCACATGGAGCTATGGGTATCTATTGACCTCCTCGAGGGCCGTGTGGTCCGCCTCGTTAAGGGCGAGCTAGAAAACACTCTGGTCTACTCGAGCAATCCTGCCTACGTCGCAAGCCAGCTAGCATCAACCGACGTAGATGGCATCCACATAGTCGACATAGATGCGGCTCTAAACAGGGGGAACAACGAGCAGGTAATTAGGGAGATCCTGAAGAACGCGAGGCCCAAGATGCTCCAGGTGGGGGGTGGCCTAAGAACTATGGATAGGATTGTACGAATGTTTGAGCAGGGGGCGGACAGGGTGGTCTTGGGCACGATACTCTTCAGGAATGGAGACTTGGTGAGAGAGCTGGTCAGGATATATGGGGATGAGAGGTTCTTGGCTGCACTAGACTTTAACGCTGGAGGAATAGTCTACGAGGGATGGACTATGAGAAGCTTAATGACGATTGAGGAGGGGCTCAAACTAGTAGATAACCTTTCACTCAAATACATTCTTATGACATCCGTTGAGCGGGACGGTACACTCGCAGGACCAGACCTCACGGTCTTCGAGAGGATATCGCCCGAAAAGAGGAGGAACATCTACGCGAGTGGTGGCATAACTACTCCCCATGAGGTCAAGCATCTTGCTCAGCTGGGCTATCGAGGCGTTATCCTAGGGAGGGCTTACTACGAGCGACTAGCCCCACTTAAAGAGTACGTGAAGGCGGCTAAGGTGGCCTAGTTGCTGGCCAAGCGCGTGATCCCATGCCTCGACGTCCACAACGGTGTTGTTGTTAAGGGCACCTCCTTCAGGGGTCTCCAGATAGCCGGGGACGCGGTCGAGCTGGCTAGGCGGTATGTTGAGGAGGGCGCCGATGAGCTGGTCCTGCTAGACATTTCCGCCTCACTTGAGGGAAGGCAGACCTTTTTAGAGATAGTTAAGAGGGTAGCCGCCGAGGTAGATATCCCGTTCACCGTCGGCGGAGGTGTCAGGGGCGCGGAGGACGCCTATAGGATCCTAGCTAGCGGGGCAGATAAGGTGGCTGTCAATACGGCAGCGATCCAGGACCCTGACGTTATCGCCCAGATCTCAAAGAGATTTGGCGACCAATGCACCATCCTAGCGATCGACGCTAAGAGGGAGGTAAGAGATGGAGAGACGTGGTTCCGTGTCTATAGCCACAGCGCTACTAGGGCGACGAAGCTAGATGCGGTTGAGTGGGCCAAGCGGGGGGAGGAACTGGGTGCGGGTGAGGTACTACTCACTTCCATCGATCAGGACGGGCGTAGGTCTGGATACGACCTAGATTTGCTCCGACGAGTCTCGGGGGCCGTAAATATCCCCGTAATCGCGAGCGGGGGCGCGGGTGAGCTTGAACACTTCGCAGAGGCCATAACGGCCGGAGCAGACGCTGTTTTAGCAGCATCCGTTTTCCACTACGGGCGCTACACTGTCCGGCAAGTCAAGGAGTACCTACGCGGCCGGGGGATCGCTGTGAGGCTCTAGAACATGGACGAGGTTACGATAGAGGACCTCGACTTCGCGAAGGAGGGCGGGCTGGTCAGCGTGATAGTTCAAGACGCCACGACAGGGGAGGTTTTGATGTGTGCTTACGCCAATAGGGAGGCGGTTGAGAGGACGCTCAGCGAGGGCCTGGCCTATTTCTACAGCAGATCGCGGGGCAAGCTTTGGCTCAAGGGTGAGACCTCAGGAAACTACATGCGGGTAGTCAAGGTGCTGGTGGACTGCGACGGAGACGCATTGATATACCTCGTGAATCCTCAGGGACCAGCTTGTCACAGGGGGACAAGGTCCTGCTTCACAAACGAGTTAAAGATGCCTGGCAAGTAAGTCGTTGGGTTAAACAGGTATAGATTTATTTATTTTTTTAACTATGTCGTCGCTGGTTTGGATATCCGTAAGCCCTCCTCACATCCTTGGTGGGGCGAGGAAGCTGTGTCCGCTTGTCTTACCGGGCTTGACGCCTGCGCGTCACCACATCGGGCTTGTGGGCAGATGCGCGACCCCTCGCCAGGCCTTCATGCAGAAGACGAAACCGCTGGGCGCCTCATCCCTCCATCTGTGAATCGTCTCCGGCTTGGGCAGCTTGTAGAGTGTCTGCTGAACACCCACCGGGGAACTCCCTGTAGTATGCCTTCCGTCCGCCCCTGACAGCCCAGCCACAGCAACCCACTAAAACATTCAACCAAGTTTGAAAATAATGCAGCTGTGTAAAAATTGTTCGCTAAGAGCTCTGGGCTGGGCAGCGCTAACTGTGTTGGATTAAAAATTTGGTGGTTTAGCCTATGAGCGCTCTGAGGGCTGAGGCTATCGGCTCCGAGAGGAAGGCTATTCCCTGGCTTATGACCAACGATATTGCGAGGAATGTTCCAAAGAGGACTACGGCTACGGCTAGGTTTCCGCTCTTTAGCTCGTCCTGTATGTTGAATTTCTCGACCTCAACTCTCGGCAGCTTTGACGCGACCCTTACCAGCCAGCTGTAAACCCTGTTCTGGGCCCATGTGATGACAACGATGGCCAGCGGCAGGCCTATGAAGAGCTGGACCAACCCGCCGATCAACGCCGAGAGGTTGAAGGCGCCGGGGACGACGGCCTTCGAGACACCAGAGACCGCCTGACCAACCACGTTCCCCACCGCGATCAGTATCCCGGCGATGTATACGCCAACCGCTAGATTCTTCTTTCTCAGCTCCTCGAACTCGTTGATGTCCTTTGTTGCACGGTTGAGGATGTTGATGGCGACCGTTATGCTGAAGAGGGCGAGGGCTACGCCGAGGACCAGCTGCAGCACAGCTATCACTAAATCGAACAGTGCCTCCAGTAGAGACATCCCGAATACCTCGAAATTTTTTCTCTTACCAGCCACAATTTATGTTTTCGCTCTTAATCCATGATAGTGTCCAAATAAGCATTTTTGCTCACCTCCCTGTCCTCGCAGCCTGATAGTATAGTGTGAATAGGTTTAGGAATAGCTTGAGGTTCGTGATTCACTGTACGTGGTTTCTCGCGCTTAGCTTGTGGTGGAATACTACGGTTCTCTCCTTTAGGTATCTGAAGAATCTTTCGACCCTGTTCCTCATGCCGAGCCTCTCATGCCTATACTCTAGGCCAAGCCTCTCAAATGCCCATCTATACCATGGGCCTTTATCAACCAATACCAACGGCTTGTTTGTACACATCCTCAATGCTTTCTTGAGGAATGATAGGGCATTCAGGCAGCTCCTACCATAAGACGCCTCCAGAGCCAATAATTCCTTGGAATCCACATCTACTGCGGACCACACATATACGTAGGATTTCCTGACACGTAGCTTAGTCTCATCTACAGCTATACACCTCCTACACCTAGGCTCCCTGCAACCCTGATTTTAGATACCTTCTTGGCGAGGTAGTGTACTGCTAACTTGCTTATCGGCTCCAAACCCATGCTAAGGACCTTGGAGACCTTCCTACAGCTACCATGGAACATGTAGTCCAACACTGCTAGGACCTTAACCTCCCTAGTTTCTTATTACGCATAAAACAACTCGAGACCAAGGCCACAACATCCATAACATACAAGACAAATCAACCGGCCCTTAAATATAACGCCTTATTTGGACACTATCTAATCCATTGGTACTGTCAAGTTTGTATTACCTTTTCTCATGCTGGTCTGATGATGTTGTGCATTGCTGCAATTGTAGTTGCCAGCTCTTCTAGGCTCTTCAACTTCTTCGCGTTTATGTTGTTGTAGAACATCTTGGTCCTATTCTTCATTTCTCTGAACCACCTCTCTATCCTGTTCCTTTTACCGAGGGTCTCGTGGATGTAGGTTATTCCAAGCCTATCCAATGCCCATCTATACCACGGTCCCCTATCTACTACTATGAGTGGCTTACCTTCACATGAGTTCAATACCTTCCTCAGGAACTTGATTGCGCTTGGAATCCCCCTCCCCCTCGACGCGTATACAGCCAATACCTCGTTAGTATCCACATCTATTGCGGCCCATAGATAACAGGTCTGACCACTCACCTTCAGGACTGTCTCATCTACAGCGACAAGCCTCCTAACCCTTCTGGATGGCCTGAAGATAGAGGAGAACCTGTGAACCCATATCCTGACCGATTCCCTAGATGCGCCGGTGAGACATAGCATCTCTGAGAGACCCCTCAAGCTAAGGCCCGCTATGAAGAGAAAGACGGAATAGAGCTTCTCGACAGGAGGGTACCTATGGAACCGAGAGAGACTGGCTAACGAGTCCAGTACAGTGCTTTGTGGCTTAATTGTTAAATCCTCTATGTTTTTGTTGTCTTTTTATGTGTTGGAGGTGTGTTGATGAGAGGCTTATTGGGCGTGGTGAGCTTCTTCTAAGCCTTGACTTCCTCGAGAGTTATGATCTTGAGTTAAGTGTTTTAAATTTTGGTAAGGTTGGTAGGCCTTATAGGGTTACCTGTATGTATGTTATGTTTCTAGCTGTTGTGATGTATCTTTTCGGTATGCCGTATAGGCAGCTTGAGGGGTTTACTAGGGCCCTACACAGACTCATACCTAGACTACTCATGGCTTAGGAGGCGTATTCTTAGGCTTGACCTAAGGCCATACATGTCTTTAAGGGGTTATGATGGGCCTGTATCTATAGCTGTTGACTCTAGCGGTGTTAGGGTGTGTAGGTGTGGTGGGTGGGTTGAGAGGGTGTACGGTAGGAGGAAGAGGTATATCAAGATACACTTCGCAGTAGACATCAATACAAAGGAGGCTATATCTATGGATGTAACTACAGACGATGTACACGACTCTGAGGTTCTTCCAAGGCTATTAAAAGACGCCTCTAGGAATAGGGATGTTATAGAGGCATTTATGGATGGAGCATACGATACTAGGGGGTCATACATACTTCTAAGGGGGATGGGTGTAGGACCGATTATAAAGCCTAGGGCTAATGCCAGGACTGATAGGGGTCCTCCGGAGAGGAGAGCATCAGCAGCTATACTCAAGATGTTTGGTGAGAGAGGGTGGAGTAGGATTATGGGCTATGGTAGGAGATGGGCCGTAGAGACAGCATTCTCAACATACAAAAGACTATACGGAGAACACACCATGTCTAGAAACATAGAAAACATAGAAAGAGAGCTGAAGGCAAAAGCATACATATACAACATGCTAATAAACATGCATGCGAGATAAGATCCGACAAACAAAAGAAGAAAACAGAGAGGTAGAATTAGGTCACAAAGCGATACCTACAACTCCTCATGGGTTGGTGTGGCCCCATTATATCACCTTCCGGTCTTCTGGGCCTCTCTAATATCAGGCTAGAGAAAAGCCAACCCCCTCCCCAATTTTTCTCTCTCTCATTTATTTTCATACCCCTCGTTATCTTTACTTCTGCTACATCTAACTCTCCCTCCTACTGAAGGGGCGGAGGTTCTGAGGGGGTAGCGACATTACCTGAGTCACGACACGAACTCTATATAGTGGCGACACTCACTTAAGGGGCGACGGTATGGTTCGCCCAGTAGACTTTAAGTCCGCACCTATTGATCCAGACTTCTCGAAAAAACTCCCAAAGACCGGTGAGCACAACGGGCATGCTGTATGGGGTGAGGGGGTTGAAAGGCTTGACGCAGAGGGCAAGCCCTATCCTACGAGGCTTGGGATACATGGGACGGCGGTCGCAGTGGATTGGGACAGCTGCATAGCTGACGGCGCGTGCATGGATGTGTGCCCGGTTAACGTGTTCGAGTGGGCCCTCAACCCAGGTTTCTCCGGTACGGGTAAGGATAGGGTAATAGATCAGGAAAAGGATAAGGAGCTATGGGAAAAATATCGAACGGACAAGTCTGAGCCTATCAGGGAGTCAGACTGCATATTCTGCATGGCCTGCGAGTCGGCCTGCCCCGTCCAAGCTATCAAGATAACCCCGCCATAACCTCCTCATTAAGCATCACGAAGCCAGAGGACCCCACCTGTGTCCCTGTCACGGCGTCCCATATCTCGACCAGATCTCCCTCCTCCTTTCCGAGGAGAAGCCCGGCGACCTCAATCTTGGAGTTAGTGACTGAGTGGTTGATGATTTTAGCGAGCGACGGCGGGAGTATTCTAACCCTCAATTCTGCCTTAAAACGTGTCTATGCCTGCCTATAAACTCGCACCACCATCGTAGCTGTAGAATCCATACTCCTCCGGTCCTACCCGAGGGACTGCTTCAAGTGAGATCGTACGCGTCGGTACATAGCGCGCGTCTGGCCACTGCTCCAGCTAACCTATTTATATCTTTAACCTGATACTGCCTTGGTTCATGTTTTGTATCTTGGGTATCCGTATAGCGTTGTCTGTCCTTTTCCCCTGAATATTACCTCGTTTCCCCATAAGTCTAATTGTATTGGTATGTTTCCGTGTTCTATGCCTAGTATGTGTCTTGGTTTAGATATCTCCTTCTCTATTCCTTTGCCTTGTGGCTTAATTCCTGGGCTCTTTCGTCTCTCTTCGCTACCTTTTGGCT
>JAVVGN010000042.1:0-17292 GCA_032249095.1 Candidatus Caldarchaeales archaeon
GTTTCGGATAAGACCCTCCACCGGCCCCACATATAAAGAGTAGTGGCCCCAATAGGCCGGTTAGACCACTAGCTAGGAAGAAACTTATGTCTAAAGGCTTGGCCTACCCCAGTCGCAACAGACAGTAAGCAAGCTACTAGAAAAAGTTAGGGAGAGTCGGCTCTAACAGTAGGAAAAATTCCTGAGCTGGGCGCGCTACGACCTGGACAAACCATCCATAAGAATCACCCCAAACCCCATATTGAGGAGGATGATGGAGAGAGCGGAGGGAGAGAACAGGAAGATAAGGGTCAAGATACTCTATAACAGGTATTATTGGGCAATACAATACAAGAAGAAAAACCTACAAATGGATGGGGCCAAGTGGCGCCATTTGGCGACCCTAACAGTATATTAATAGTTAGGATCTCTTAAGCGTTTTTGGGCTTGGCGATTCTAGTAGGGTCAGGGACGCGGGTTCTTGTCCAGGGGATAACGGGGAGGCAGGGTAGCTTTCACACGGAGGCGATGCTCAGATACGGTACGCGGATCTTGGCGGGAGTGACGCCGGGGAAGGGTGGAGCCCAGGTCCACGGCGTCCCGGTCTACGACTCTGTGGAAGAGGCCATCCAGGCCCACCCCGAGATAAATGCTTCGATCATTTTTGTCCCAGCAGCAGGGGCGGTGGACGCCTGCTACGAGGCCATCGAGGCTGGGATAAGGCTGATAGTGCTGATAACCGAGGGAATACCGACCCACGACACGATGAGGCTCGTAAGGTACGCTTCCTTAAGGGGCGTCAGGATCATCGGGCCGAACACACCGGGCGTGATAACGCCGGGCGAGTGTAAGCTCGGGATAATGCCGGGCGATGCCTTCTCGAGGGGGAGCGTTGGAATCGTCTCACGGAGCGGGACGCTGACCTACGAGATAGCCCAGAACCTGACGGAGAGGGGGCTGGGCCAAAGCACCTGTGTGGGGATAGGTGGGGACGCGGTCGTCGGCACAGGCTTCATAGAGATCCTCGAGATGATGAGGGCGGATCCTGAGACGCGGCTCGTCGTCCTGATAGGAGAGATTGGGGGCGATGCCGAGGAGAGGGTTGCTGAATACATTAGGCGCGAAAACTATGACAAGCCCGTCGTCGCCTACATCGCGGGGAGGACGGCTCCGCCGGGGAAGAGGATGGGGCACGCAGGAGCCATAATCTCGCTAGGGATGGGAGACGCCCAGACCAAGATAAACAGGCTCAGCGAGGCCGGGGTGCTAGTAGCTGAGACGCCTGCCGGCGTTGCAGAGGCCGCGGCCAGGCTCCTGTAGTGGGGCCGCCTAGAACCCACGGCTCGAGAAACTCTCGTCCACTATATTCTCGATGATGGAGTCGCTGGGCGGCAGCTTGACGCCGTGCCTGCTCAGCGCCTCGCAGAGGGCCCTGAGCGTCCTCTTGGTCTTCCACGCTGTCACCTCCCCCATGCTACCAATTCTGATCATCCTCCCCCTCTCCCTAGAGACCCCAACCCCGACGTGGACTCCGAACTCCTCCGCCATAGTCTCGGCGACAGCGGTGTCCTGCACTCCGTCGGGCAGGCGGATCGCGATGAGGGTTGTGGACCTGAAGCCGGGCTCGGGGTAGATCTCGAGCCCCAGCTCGTCTGCGACCCTGTAGTAGGCCTCGGCCCCAGCTCTATGCCTCTCAACCCACCTCTCGACTCCGAACGAGATTATCCTGCTGAGGGCCGCGTCTAGGCCGTAGAAGAGGCTTATCGCCGGTGTGTAAGGGGTCTCGCCCCGCTCCATAAACTTTCTGTGGAGGAGCAGGTCGAAGTATGCTGGCCTCTTCTTCAGAGACTCGATCTTCTCCCAGGCCCTCTCCGAGACCGCGATCACAGCGAGGCCCGGAGGTGCGGCGAGACACTTCTGAGTACCAGCGACCAAGACATCAATCCCAGCCTGGTCGAACCCAAACTTGACGCCTCCGAGCGAGGTAACGGCGTCCACGATGAGGAGCGCTCCAGCCCTCCTACACTCCTCAGCTATCCGCTCTATCGCGGGGGCCAGGGCCCCGGTCGAGGTCTCGTTATGGACCAGAAGCACGGCGTCTACGCCGTCCCGCTCCCCCAGGGCCCGCTTAACATCCTCGGCCGTCGGAGCCCTCCTCCAAGGCTGCTCCACGACGCTCAGGTTGTCAGTATAGTAGGAGGCGGCCGCCGCCAGCCTCTCGCCGAACTGGCCCGAGACAAAGGCCACCACCCTGTCCCCCCTCTCTATTGTGTTTGAGAGGGCGGTCTCGACCCCCCCAGTCCCGGAGCAGGTTAAGACAAAGATATCCCCCGAGGTCCCAACTACCCTGCGGAGCTTATCGATAAGGGACCGGTGGAGCTCCCTGAACTCCCTCCCCCGATGGTTTATCAGGGACCTGCCGAGCGCCTCGTAGACCTCCTCCGGGACATCCGTAGGCCCCGGAAGCATTAGGAGCTCCCCTTCATCCCTCGCCGTCCGGCCCCCCTTCAATCTAGCTCCGATAGACTAACCAGCCGAAATATTAAACCAACTCCGCACTAACCATAAAATCCTGCTCCAGCCCCCTGCTTAGTGCGAGACGAGGCTTTGCCTAAGGTCCTAGTTGCCTGCTCCTTCAGCGTCGAGGGCCTCGGACTGATGAGGGCCGCGGGCCTAGTGGTGGACCACAGGCCCAGCATCACTCAGGAAGAGTTCGACAGGATCTACCACGAGTATGATGCGGTGGTTGTGAGGGGCAACGTCCGCGTTAAGCCGGTGGCGCCGGGAGGCAGTCTGAGGGTCGTCGTAAGGGCCGGGTCCGGGCTCGACAACATAGCGGTGGCAGAGCTGGATAGGATTGGCGTCAAGGTCTATAACACTCCAGACGCCGTCGCGGAGTCTGTTGGCGAGCTGGCGGTGGCTCTTATGCTGAGCTTGGCGCGCGGCGTCGTCAGGTCTGCCTCGGCGCTCTCGAGGGGTGAGTGGATCAAGCATGGGGTTCTCGGTGCAGAGCTGATGGGAAAGACGCTGGGGATTATCGGTTTCGGGAGGATAGGGAGGGTGGTGGCGAGGATAGCGCGGGGGATTGGGATGAAGATACTCGTCTACGACGTGCTCAAGTTCGCGACCGAGGATCTCGCAGAGTACGGGGCGGAGCAGGTCAGCCTCGAAGAGCTGCTAGCGAGATCCGACTTCGTCACAATACATGTCCCCCTGAAGGAGGATACGAGGCTACTCATAGGAGAGCGTGAACTCAGCATGATGAAGCCTACAGCCTACCTAATCAACACCTCGCGAGGAGGAGTAGTGGATGAGCAGGCCCTGAAGAAAGCCCTCCGAGAAGGACGGATAGCGGGTGCCGCGCTCGACGTCTTCTCCGAGGAGCCTCCGCGGGACCTAGAGCTGTTAAGCATCCCCAACCTAGTCGCCACCCCCCACATAGGGTCGCAGACTAGAGAGGCCCAGGAGCGGGCGTCGCTGGAGGCGGCCAGGATCCTGGTGGAGGAGCTTACGGGCCGTAGGCCCTCACGCGCTACGTGATTCGTTTAAATACGATACGCTATCCACTTGAAGGCGTGGTGAGTCGGGTGCAGCGCCCCCTACTACTCGCATTAGAGTTGGCTATACTGCTCCTGATGATTGGGGCTGCGTCGGCGGTCCCCGGCGGATTCAACATCCTTGTCGAGGATGGCAGGCTGAAGGTCAGGCTCACCTACCCGCCGGAGGTAGAGATCGGCTCGTGCTTCAACGTCCAGATAGAGGTGACGGCGCTCTCTGCGCTCGAAGACCTGAACCTTAGACTCAAGGTAACCTACTTCTACGACGCTGGGAGCCAGGTGCTCTACGACCAGCTATTAATCGACACCCTCGATGTCGCAGGACCACAGGTCGTCCTGCTCAAGAACATAGTCCTCTGCATCCCCTCACCTGTAAGGATCGACCCCTTCCTCGAAGCCCGGCTAACCACAAGCTACACCATCGACACTACGACGATCGAGCTGACAAACACGTTCTACCTCAGCACTGTTAGGCAGATATCCTACGAGAGGCTCTCGTCGATGCTCGCCTCGGCGAACCAGGAGGTCTCGAGGCTCAGGGCAGAGGTTGACCGGCTGAGGAGCGAGCTAGGCAGGCTTGAAGCCAGGCTTCAGGACGCTGCTAGTAGGGAGGAGCAGCTGAAGGCCGACCTGCAGGCCCTCACCCTAGAGAATCAGAGGCTCAGGGACAAGATCGCGGAGCTTCAGACGCTTAGCGAGGCCCTCGGCCGACAGCTCTCCGCGCTAAACGATAGATACACAGCGCTGCTGAAGGATTACTCGGCCCTCGACGAGCGTAACAAGAGCCTGATGGACAGCTACCTCGCCCTCCAGAAGAGCTTCGAGGAGCTGAGGAGGGACTACGAGGCCGTCTCCAGAGACCTAGCATCCATGAGGAGCATGTACAGCGACCTTCAGGCGAGGCACGAGGGGCTGAGGTCCTCCTACGAGGGCGCCGTCAAGACGATCGGGGAGCTACAGGGGAGGCTGGGCGAGGTTGAGAGACAGAAGGGTGTTCTGGAGGGGATGCTCAGCCAGGCGCTCGGCGAGAGCGGGTTCCTCAGAAACGTGGCCGTGGCGCAGGGCGTCGGCATCGCCGCCCTAGGGGGAGGGCTCGGGCTCTGGGCCATTACTAGGAGGAGGCGGAGACCACCAGCGCCCTCCACGGCGCCCCAGCCCCCGCCAAGCCAGCCCTCGAGCCCCCAACCCCAAGCCAACCCACCGAGTACAACGGCCCTAACTGAGGGTGAGGAGGTGGTTGCTCAGGAGTCTTCGGAGGAGGCGGTCCAGAAGGTTATATCTGGGCGGAGAGTTACCATACCCTCGCGCCTGGCGGAGAGGCTGGGCCTCTCTATAGGCGACCACGTGAAGATAAGCCTGCTTGGCGAGAGGATCGTACTAACACCGATCCGGGCTAATGGATTAGCTGGTCCACAGCCTGCTGGGCCTGTCTCACAACCTCAACACTCCTCAGGAATTCAGACCTCTCGGACTCAGTCAGGCTGAGCTCTATCACCCTCTTGACGCCGCTCCACCCCAGGACCGCTGGGACAACGACGCAGACGCCCTCCACGCCGTACTCGCCCTTGAGGTAGAGAGAGACGGGTACCACAGCGTTAGTATCGCGGATAATAGCCTCAGCCATCAGGGCCGCACCGGCCCCAGGTGCATGGCTCGCCGACCAGCCCTTCAAGGAGATCACCTCGGCCCCAGCCCTCCTAGTCCTCTCCACCAGCTCCCTGATCCTCTCACTCGGGAGCAGCGAGGTAAGCGGCTCCCCAAGCACCGTCGTGAGCCTCGGCAACAGGACCATCGAGTCGCCATGCTCACCTATTATCGGGCCGATGATTGAGGATCGTGAGACACCTAGCTCCCTGGCCACAAGGTATCTGAAGCGGCCGAAGTCTAGGAGGCCGCTGAAGCCCATCACCCTCTCCCTCTCAAACCCCGTCCTCCTCAGCGCCACGTAGGTCATCACGTCGAGGGGGTTAGTCACCATGATCACCCGTGACCTCGACGCGTACTCGCGTATCTTGTCTGAAACATCCAAGACGATCGAGGCATTCTTAGTCAGGAGGTCCATCCTAGTCATGTCGGCCCTCCTAACGACGCCGGCCGTCACTATCACGAGGTCCGCGCCGGAGAGGTCGCGGTAGTCGTTTGACCCCGTGATCTCGACATCGATCCCGAGTATAGACGCCATGTGTGAGAGGTCTAGCGCCTCACCCTGCGGAAGCCCCTGGATGATGTCTATTAGCACCAAGTCACCCAGACCCTTCATCGCGACCTGTATCGCCGTAGAGACACCGACCCTCCCGCAGCCGACGATACCGATTAGAGCCACGCGAATCCATCTACCCGCCAAACTAAAAAGGTATTCTACCTAGATATTCATGGATCCGTTACGGGGATGTTCCCGGTATCCGAGATAGCTGAGGGAGTATATGTGGTCGATACCGGCGGCCTGGGATACTGGAACACGGTCGCCGCCTACGTGGTGAGGGGCAGCCGCTACGCCGCGGTCCTGGACACCGGCTACGCCTCAGGGGCCGCCCGCATCGTCTCGGCGCTCACAAGAATAGGCGTGGAGAAGGGCGAGTTGCGATACATAATACCCACCCACGCGCACCTAGACCACTGCGGAGCGTCAGGCGACCTCCTCGCGTCCTACCCTCTCTCCGGGGTCTATGCCCACGAGAGGGCTGTCCCACACCTCGTGGACCCCTCCAGGCTTCTCGCAAGCGTGAGGTCAATCTACAGCGACGGCCTCCTACAGCGGATGGGAGGTATGAGGCCCACCGAGGAGGGAAGGACCTACGTATTGGGTGATGGTGAGGAGATTGGTCTCGGCGGTCTAACTGTCAGGGCGGTTTACACCCCGGGCCACGCCCCGCACCACCTCTCGCTCGAGATAGTTGAGAGGGGATACATCGTGACTGGCGACGCAGTCCCGTCCAGGTACCCCTTCGCCAGCTACTACATACCCAACGCCGTCCCCCCGCGTTACGACTACGAGCTGGCCCTCGCGAGCATCAAGAAGCTCTTCGGGTTGGGCCCCAGACTGCTCCTGACGCCGCATTATGGGCCGTTAATCGCCTCGGAGGCGCTGATGGAGAAGTATATCGAGGTTATAGAAGCCTGCGTTGGGCTGGCCAGGAGCCTAGCTAGAGGGGCGGGCCGCGTTGAGGAGCTTGAGGCCGCCGTCAGAAGAAGGATCGCCGGCGAGGTGGATCCCAGAGGCCTGCACCCCTCTATAAGAACTGCGTTAAGGTTTGTCGCGCTCTCACTCCACCAGACCTACAGCTCGTCGACGTAGGTGAAGCTGAGCCCGCCCGCACCGATAACTGCCACTGCTGGCCTTATGTGGTAGTATCTGCAGGAGAAGACCGTCGCGAGCATCTGGCCGAAGAGCACCTCGTATCCGCCTGGGACAGGCTCGTGAGCCCTGACCAGCCTCTCGCAGCGGCTCGAGGAGAGGAACCTTTCGAGCGCCCTCCTACCGAAGAGCCTCGCCATGCCTCCCCTCGGGCTCGGGCCAAACTCCTCCAGTCCCTCGCTAGGATCGTTCCAGAGAGCTTGGAAGACTACCGGGTCCTCCAGATCCTCTCCCTGCTTCCCACGCTGCTCCAGATCGCTTATTGAGGAGGCGCCCTCTGGGACCCCGCCGTGTAGCAGTATTGTTGAGCGGTTCAGGACTGCTCCGATGGGGATGGTGGCGTAGAGCTCCGCGAAGAGGCTGTAGGCGCCTGCGCCAAGCCTTCTAGACACGACGTCGTAGAAGCCAAAGTACATGTTCATCTCTCGCGTCTCGTGGTTCCCCCTGAGCAGGTAGACCCGGGATGGCTCTGTCTGCTTCGCCTCTAGGAGTCTAACCAGGTTCTCGAGCTGGTAGGGGCCGCGGTCAACATAGTCTCCGAGAAAAACCATCACTCCGCTCGCACACCTGTCCAGCACCCTCTCGGAGGTCTCGTGGTCTCCATGCGTATCCCCCACAACTAGGGCGCTCCCCGCCTCGATACGCAGGACCGGCCCCTCCCTCGAGAGAATTGCCATAGCATCCTCCACAACCCGCCTCACAGTCCCGAGACTAATCGACAAACCCCCTTATTCCCGATGATGTTCTCGCAGCCTGCTCAAAAACTCATTGCTATATTTGGGGGATATAGTGTCCAAATAAGCATTTTTGGCTCATCTCCGGTAGCGTCCAAATAACGGGTTTATATAGCTGAGGTCCTCCTGAAACAACCTCGCGAGTAGAAATAGACGCCCCAAGACAGTATTTAAAGCCTTATTTGGACACTACCTATTTGGGGGAGAATCACATGGCCCTTGAGGATTCTTGAGGCCGCGTAGCTTGGAACTCCCCGAGCTGGTCAAGATACTCATAGAGGAGCATAAAAACGTGAGGGTCCTCCTCCTCAAGATACACCACCTAATATCTGAGGGGCGGGACAAAGAGGTCGCCGAGGCTCTGAAAGATTTCAAGCCCTACCTCGACCAACACATTATCGACGAGGAGGCGACTATCCTCAAGATACTGCTAGAAGCCTACGGCAGGCAAGGGGCTGAGAACGCAATAAAGGTGTTCCAGCAGCATAGAGAGGTCCACCAGCTAATAACGGAGCTGACACGCGCTGAGAGCCCTGAGGAGTTGAGAGATAAGAGGGAGAGGCTGAGGCAGATCCTCGAGTCCCACTTCGCGGCGGAGGAGTCGGGAATCTTCCCCTGGGCCCTCGAGACGTACCGAAGGGTGAGGAGAGAATAGGGGAGAGAAGCTTCATGAATATGGGAAAGAAGGGGGGAGGGTTGGGACTTCTCCAGCCAGACATTAGAGAGGCCCAGAAGGCCGGAAGGAAATAGAGCTATGACCACGCCACTCTATTGGCGGGAATTCTCTCCTGACCGCTCCAGCCTTCTGGGTCTTTTCTCCGTCAGGCTGGAGCCTGTCCGGCCTCCTGTGCCTCCATCGCTAGTCTTCTGATGTCTCTAAGGATTCTTTTCGCCACGCGTAGGGTTGCCTGCCAATGCTTCTTACCCTTCCGATGATAGCTCTCATAGATTGCTAGATACCTCTGATTTCTATGTGTGATTGTTGCGTATGCCAATCGTATCAGTAGTTGGCTCCGTAATCCTCTACCTTTCCATCGACGTCTGAACAGCTCATAGCGCGTCTCCAACCCAGTCCTAGACAATGTTTTGAAGGAGATGGTGTCGTGTGAGACGATGTAGGCCAGCGAAGGACCCTTAAGACCGAGCCTCTCGACGGCCATCCTGTAGAGCGGTAGCTCCAAAGCCTTTTCATGAATCCTAGTCACCAGCCTCTCAGTGTAGCGCTGAAGCACTCTGTGAGTCTCGACAGCTAATGGATCATCTATCGTGGTCCGCGTATATTTCGCCGCCCTCTTTATCCCAGCAAGCTCCACCCAAAGCTCCGTCAGAGCCCTAACCTCAAGCTCCACAGGAGAAGCATAGAGTGGCTGGAATAGATCTGGATCTTCATAGAACATCTCTCTCAGAGTTTTCACGTCGTTCTCATCTGTCTTCCTAAGGCCATTGTTCTTTCGCTCCTCGGAGAGCTTTTTAAGATCCCTAAGCCTCAGGAACACAGCCCCGCCAAGCCGCGTTATAGTGGCTTGAAGCTTTCTCGGATAGCTGTCAGCCACCACAATCGTCGGCCTCAACCTCTCAAACATCTCTAGGAAGTCGTTGAAGACTACCACCTCCTCACCATCCTCTGGGAGGGCATAGACCCTGTTACGTCCGAAGTCTATGAAGACCCTACTCATTCAGACAACCCCTCATTCTGTGTCTTTATCTCGTATGGCCTCGCAACTATGTGGAACCTCTCCACCATCCCCCTCCATCCCCATCACCCGCTCGGATAAGACCCTCCACCGGCCTCACATATAAAGAGTAGTGGCCCCAACAATCGGGCCACCACCAACCTAGACCCATTATAAGCTTGACAAACCATTCGTAAGAATCTCTCTAAACCCCGTATTGAGGGGGTTGATGGAGAAGGCGGAGGGAGGGGCCAGAAAGATAGAAGTCAAGATACTCTACAACAAGTATTACTGGGCCATAAAATACGAGAAGGACTTAGACATGGACGGAAACATCCTATACTTCATAGAGAGCGCCAAGGAACTACTACCAGGATATATAAAGACTTCAAAGGGGCTAATACTACCAAGAGAAATCTACTACACACTAACAAACATTGGGGGAATAGAAAAAGAGATAGGCGTAGTAAAGAAGGAGAAATCTAAACTAAGACACATATTGGGACTAGAACACGGCAACATCCCAATACAGTTGGATTTATGGGGTAATGAGGTAATATTCAGGGGAAAAGGACAGACAACACTATACGTATACCCGAGATACTAGAGTGTCTGAGGACGCCTACATCCGGCGAGGCCTATATAATGGGCCTTAACATCAGGAGCCGCTCAGATGTGGGGAAAATCAAGAGGATAATCGGTGTTCTGCCCCAGGAGTTCAGCGCTGTAGACAATTTAACGGTGTACGAGAATGTCCTTCTCGCCGCGGCGGCTAAGGGGGTTGGGAAGAGCTTCAGAGATCTCTTGGAGGGGCTTGGACTTTGGGAGGTCAGGGGCCGCCTCTTCTCCAAGCTCTCGGGGGGTATGAAGCGGAAGGTTGGCCTCGCGATGGCTCTTGTCGGCGACCCCGAGGTCCGAGTAGCGGGAAGAGATACCAAGTGACCGTCCTCGTCCCCTAAGCGAGCGCCCCCTGCCTCCCCTTTCGGAAAGGGTGGTCCCAGATATGCCTTTGAGGTTTAAAAGTGGTTCCCATCTCTGCTTTGGTGGGCGGTTTTTGGCACTGCTCAGTTTTTAAGCAGAAGCCGCAGCTCATTCTAGAATAGGCTATCACCGGAGCGGTAAAGTGGCCAGCGCTGGAGGCCCCGCCTAGACCCAGATGGCGAACTCGCAGGAGGCGGCGTGGTTTGCGGCGCAGAGTGTCTCGACGCACGAGGCCCTCTCGAGCCCGTAAGCCTCTTGGAAGAGGCCGGTCAAGTATCCTCGGAAGAAGTGGCTTCTGTTCCCTGTCTCGTCACTCTTCCTAGAGGTGCACTCGAACAGGTCCCTTATCGAGACTCTCCAGGACGTCTTGGAAGAGTCGGCGTAGAAGTCCTCCACAATACCCCATCCGGCCGCTTGGGCCGTAGCAAGGCCTATCCTGACAACCTCCTCACCATTCTTGCGGTTGGGGCCACCCCCCATGTATCTAGCTGACGTAGCTCCGCACGTCCTGCCAAGCTCGAAGAGGATGGTGTTTGCCACGCCTCCCAGAGAGCTCCTAAAGAAGTTGGCGATCCGCTCGAAGAACTCTGTTGGCAGCACTATTACACGCCTCTCACCAAACAGGAGTGGAAAGGCATGAGAATTGATGGTTACGCCCTCCGCCACCGTGCCGTTCGTCATGACTCTCTCAACAACGCCGAATGAGCTGAGAGACTCTCTGAGACTCTCGAGGCTGAGGCCCGAGTCTGTGTAGTCGAGGAATATCGTGAACACGATCTCGCCGCCAGGCTTCTTAGTCATTGATCCGCACAAGACGTCCATGGACCGCCTAGATAGGACAGAGGATAGGAGAACAACGGTGCTGGAGAGGTCTCTAGATAGAGCCGTGACCTCAGCGACTCTCCTTCCCCGACCCACCCACATGAGGGGCAGGCTGAGTGGAAAGACAGGCTCGCCCCGGCGCCCAAGCGCCATCTTACTATTCTCCTTCTTCACTTGACCTATCAATGCTGATTAAACATAAGGCCCCTCCTATATAAATTTTGTCAATCAGATAATCAGCTTCATATGTTAAAAAGCCTCTTAGGAGAAAATTTATATATAAGTAACACCATTAATGCTCAAGATTGAAATGACTGTCAACAACCCACTCAACCCATCAAAATTGGCCAAGATTTCTGACGGAACCGGAAACTCGCAGTCACAGTTCATAAGACTGCTCGACGCACTCAAGAGGTACGGACCCAGAAACCTCTCGCTACTCTCAATGGTGACTGGCATCCCCCGCGAGACTGTCCGCTACAAGGTGAAGAAGCAGCTCAGAGAACTCGGCTTCCGAATCAATATGATCCCTAACCTCTACAGGATGGGCCTCACAAGACAGTTAGCACGGATCAGATTTACGGATGACGGACTCAGAATCGCTAGGAGACTCTTGCATGAGCTTGGCAAAGAATCCTACCTCACCTACCACTGCAAGATAGCCTTCAAGAACGAGTATCTAGCAATACTCACACCACCGCAGCGCTATTCCAATCTTTTCAGAGAATACCTTGAGGACCTAGAGCGGGGCGGCATTATTCAGGACTTTGAGATACGCGGGGTCACCGAGGTAGGCTATCCACACGTATCATATCAATTGTTCGACTTTGAGCAGGGTGTTTGGAGGATCCCGGATAAAGAATATGATTGTGAGGTGTGCGATGTCGTCGTCCAGAAGGCCTCGGCAGACGAACAAACCAACTACCTCATAGACAGTTTGGACCTTTCCATTATTACAGAGCTCTTGAATGACGCCTTTGTACCAATGACTAGAATCTCACCGTCTGAGAAAAGGGATCCGCGACTACTCCGATACCACTTCCAAGAACACATCGTCAGGAAGGGGCTGATAGCAGGATATGTTATAGGATGGTATCCAGCAGGCGTCACAGACCCCTCGATAGCTAAGATGTGGCTGGAGATAAGGTGTGGCACGAGAAAAGTTGTCGAGGAACTCTTCAGGAAATTTATCTCTACACCCTACTGTAAGTTCTATCAAGTTCTAGACGATGACACCTTCATGATATTCCTTGAGATCTACAAGCAATTCAGAACCGCCATTAAATACATGTCTAACGAATTGTCAAAGAGCTCGGTAGAGGGCGAGATATACATCATAGAGGATGCAGATGCGTATGCCTTGACGAGGGAACTATTTAGGGATGGTTATGGATGGATTAAAACAGAATTGAAAATACCTCCACTACATGAAGAATCCTTAGCCCGAGAGGTGACTTAATTCCAGGGATTCTCTCCAATCCTAGGACCCGTCATTGTTTCACGACCTCCGGAGGAAGTGGGGGTGCTTGACCCCTATAAACTTTTTCCTATCTGGCGAGTTTTTCGCTTTATATTTGGGAATTCGGAAAACAGTTTATGCGTGAGAAATGCAATTTTTTGGCTATTTTTCCCCGTTTTTCATTATATTTAAATCTATCTAGATTGATATTGGCCGTACTATTTTTTTAAGAGACCGCCTTTTGGTTTATGGTAAGTTGCTGGTGTTGATAAGTGTTGATCAGATTGAACACAGGCCTGCCTCGGGACTATTGGATTCTTGTGTGGTCTCTCTTCGTTGCTAATGCGTTCGGGAGCGGGTTCAGCCCTTTTCTCCCCTACTTCCTAAGGGAGGTAGGCGCAAGCGTTTCGGAGGTTACGTGGGTACTTTCTTTCTCACGTGTTTTCTATGCTGCAGTTCTGTTGTTCGGCGGTCTCGTCAGCGACCTTGTCGGTAGGAAGCCTCCACTCGTGCTGGGCCCGCTAGTGATTGGGGCCTCATACCTAGCCCTCTCCGCAGCTCACACATGGGAGGAGGCCATCATGCCGCTCACGGTCTCGTGGGTCCCCGTAGCCTTTACCGCCCCGGCCGTCTTCGCATACATCGGAGACGTCGTCGACCCGAAGAGATACGGGAGGGCATATGGGATTTACTTCGCATTGATAAACGCCAGCTCCATTGTAGGGTATTTGACGGTGGGTTTTCTGATAGAGGGGTTCGGATACGGCGCCGCTATTCTCTCCGTGGGTGTCGCGGCGCTCTCGGCGTCGGTCGTCAGGGTCCTGCTGAGGGAGGCTCCGCGTCCTAGAGCCGCGATAAAGCTCTCGGAGACGATGTCTAAGGCATACTTGGAGCTGAGGAGGCACGTAATCGCGCTGCTCGTCCTGACCCGCGGGATCTACCTCGCCTCGAGCGGTGTGGTGGGCTCTATCCTCATACCTCTATGGGCCCGCGAAGTCGCATCTATAAGCGAATCGTCTTTCTCGCTGGTTCTTGGGGCGGAGGCGGCGCTCTACTCCGTGCTCGCTCCCATAGGTGGGCGGCTCGTGGAGAGTGCCGACAGGTGGTTTATCCTCTGTGTCGCCGAGCTGCTGCTCAAAGTCCCCGCCATAATTATTCTAGCCTCGACATACACGTTGACCCAGCTGCTGCTCGTCCTTATCCTTGAGTCGGGGCTTGCCATCTTCGTAATACCCTCCCTCGACTCGAGGCTCTCGGCCTTCTTGATGGAGGCACATAGGGGCACCGTGTGGGGTGTCCAGCAGTCGGTCACGACGATTCTCACGATATTGCTTACACTGTTTGTCGGTTACGCTTGGGAGGCGGCCGGTGCGGTACTGTCGGTCTACATGTTCATAGTCTTCCCGCTGATCCTCATACCGCTCATCGTCATGATACGTCTGGCCGGCCCTGAGACCCGGGTCTCCTGATATTTCCGTTTTCCAGAAAACTCTGGTGAAGCTTGTGCTTATGGGAAAAGTCGCCTCGGTAAGCTAAATATCCTGCTTCCTGTAAAGGAGCTTGACAGTTGGGGGGCTCTATGGGCGGTATGGGGTTGGAGATAGAAAAAGGAGAGGCCAGGGCCGTTGCTGAGACTGATATAAGGCTGCTCGCGCCATTACTGAGGAAACTCCTGAAGAGCCGTGGATTAACAGTTATTCGACCGAAGTTGAGCTCTAACAGGAACGGCAAGGTAATATACCCAGAAGCTGACGCCCTCTTTGCGACTCGCGGGGCTGAGACGGAGAGGCTGATGGGACTCCTAGAGTCGCTCGGCGTGCTGAGGAAGGCTCTCATAGAGGTCATCAAAGTCTGCGCTAGCTGTGGCTCCGCCTCGCTCGACTTTCGGGAGAGGTGCCCCTCCTGTGGGAAAGAGGTCTCGACGCTCTACTCTGCAAGGATGGGGTGCCCAAACTGCGGCTACAAGCTCGACGGGGTTGAGGGCGTCATAACCTGCAGAAAGTGTGGCGCTAACTTTAACCCGGCGAGTTGCAGGGAGCTCCCCCTCTATGTGTACATCTTGGCTGAGGGTGGGGCTGAGGAGGGTGAGAGGAGGAGGGTGGAGGGCGTGGGCGCTGAGCCTCTGCCCGCAGAGATGACCCGCTTCATAGAGGAGTTTGGGGAGAGACTTAACCTACTCCTCGATCAGTACATCAGGGCAAAGCCGATGTACTACGTCTCCAACACGACCTCCGTTAGGAAGGTGGGTGAAGTCAGCAAGATAGAGCTCGCGCCGCACCTAGCCAAGACTTACCAAGTACTGAGGAATAAGGGGCGTGTCACGGCGCTCGAGGTCTCCATGGAGACGGGCCGCTCGAGGTCCCTCGAGAGCGTCTATCTCAACCAGCTCGTGGCACTCGGCTTAGCATCCAAGCAGCGCGTCGGGAGGAAGCTCTACTTCGTGCTTAAGGAGACCGGCGGCTCCGGAGCCTCTTAGCTCCCTGCAGAAGACAAATATATATACAACACACTAATAAACATGCATGCGAGATAAGATCCGACAAACAAAAGAAGAAAACAGAGAGGTAGAATTAGGCCACAAAGCATCTATTTCTACTCGCGAGGCTACTATAGGAAGTGAAGTCTTCAGTTATACAAACCCGTTATTTGGACATTATATGTCTTAGGTGAGGGTTGCCACGCCATAGGAACAGCGCCTCAATCCGGACGAATCACCCCGAGGTCCTATATATAAACTGGATTTGGAGACATAGCTTAGAAGAAGGTAACGAGGGGGAGGAAAGAGGGGGGGAGGGGTCGAAATTTCCCCAGCCCGACACTAGAGAAACCCAGAAGACCGGAAGGTAATATCTACAGACCACACCACTCCTTATGGAGTGGCAGGTACATCTCTATGGCCGCTCCAACCTTCTGGGTCTTTTCTCCGTCAGGCTGGAGCGGTAAGCCCGGCCTTCTGGGCCTTCAAATTTATCCAGATGGTCTTTAGGACTTCTTTGAGTTCTCTTCCTCTTGCATAGCCTTTGATGCTTATTGTAAGCCTTTCAAGGGCATGTCTAGCATTCTTCGATTTGTGGAAGTATGTCTTCTTATCTCTCCTCCATAGTCCGAAGAAGTTCCTTATCCTCCTCCACGAACGCCACTCCGGTAGTAGCACCTCAGCCAACGCCTCCAACGCCGAAGAATCACTCACACCAAGAGCCTCAACAAGCCTATTGTACACAGGATACCTTTTACCAGCCTCCTCAGCTATCTGTCTCGCCATCTCCACCATCTGCTTCTCTATGGAGGAGATAGCTGGCTTCAGAACCACCTTCTCAACATCCGACAAAGCCTTATACTTATTGAGTAATTGTTGATGAGTCTTCAATAGAGACCTATAGGCCAGAATCATCCTCCTCAAGACTAGGAAGTCCTCGGTAACCCTCCTGAACCACCTCTCTCCTATCTTCATCAATGCCCTTATGTCTCCCCTAGCGCTCTTCGGCAGCTTATGCTCCTTGCGAATCTTCTCAATCAGTGTAAGCCTCCTGAGATAATAGACCTCTACCCCCCTCCTTAGTAGTTCTATAGCACCATCCGTATGCTGGACGGGTAATGTGTCTGTGAATAGCTTGTCTCCGGGCCCAGCAGGGATCTCGCTGAAGCTGTCTACATGCTTGAAAGTTATTCCGTCAGTAGTATATGTTATCCTGAAGCCCTCTCCGTTCCTCTTAGTCCTATGAACATCCGCGTAGAACTTCAATATCCCTGCACCCCCTCATTCTGTGTCTTTATCTCGTATGGCCTGGCTACTATGTGGAACCTCTCTATCTGCTCCCTCTCTAGGACTATCGAGTTGAGTGGTGGTAGGTGGTAGATTCTCGGCGGCGTCTCTCCAGCAGTGGCCTCGTATATTAGCCGTCTAAGCGTCGCGATGGAGGGTATCATCCATGTCCTCAGCCTGCCATCCCACTCGTTCTGAACAACCATGACTCCATCGGGTGTCGGAGTGATGTTCAGAACCCTCTCTACGGGGTATCTAAAGACCTCTAGGAACCTCTCAGATAGTTGTCGCCACGCCTCGGCAATGAATCTCTGCATGATTAGGAAGGACTTGTAGTGTCGGGTGCCCTCGTCTGCCCCGTAGTCCCTGAAGACCATGTAGTAGCCCTCATACCTCCCTAGCTCCTCGCCGCTAAGCCTCGTCCTCAGATAATTCATAGCCCTCTCAGTAGCCAGCTCGACGACCTCCGGATACACCATCAGCCCACCTCCTCAAAGGTATCCACTATAAGCTCGTTGGCTAGTCTGTTGGGGTCGGAGCACAAATTCTGAGACACCAATATCGTTATTGGATCCTCGCCCAGTCCCTGAGTAATTGTTATCTTTGTGTCATACCTGAAGACCTCGATGCGGACATCAGCCTTCTTAAACTCATACACCTTTGGCTCCGACAATCAGCCCACCTCCGCTAGATACCGCCGTAAGATCCTGTAGGCGTTGTAATACCTCACATCTTCGGAGGGTGCTGTTCTGAAGTATTCATAATATGCCTCGTATACCTTTAACTCGTCCGGCCCTAACTTTTTCCTTAGTTGGGTCATCGCCTCCTCAACCATCGCCTCAATCTCCGGGTCTATGTCCTTCATCTCGATCCCCCTCCCCTCGTCTTGGCGGCCCTGCAACCCAATATCCGGCCAGAGTCCTAGGGATAGTCAGGAGCGTCGAGGACGATAGGGTGATAGTCTTCAGC
>JAVVGN010000043.1:0-17224 GCA_032249095.1 Candidatus Caldarchaeales archaeon
ACAAGTCGTCCAACGTCACGATCGTCTCCTCAGACCCGTCCGGCAGCCAAACAACTCTGTTTTAGCTGACCGAGGCTTTACGAGGCAGGGACAGCGCGTGGGGGAATCTTTTTTAGATGAGGGGACGCTTAAGTCTTCAAAATGACGGAGTGGCAACAGCTCCTTGCCAGCGTAGTGATAGTCTCAGCTTCAGGGGCCTTGGCGCCTGGCCCCCTCTTCGTCGCAACGGTTTCTGAGGGGCTAAAGAAGGGGTCTAGGGCAGGCCTTCTCTCGGCTACGGGGCACATGCTAGTCGAGCTGCCCCTCGTCATGCTTCTCGCCAGCGGCCTCACACTTCTTTTGGCTGAGGGAAGCATATACCGGGTCTGGATAGGGCTTGCCGGTGGTGCGGCACTGCTAATATTCGGCACTCTCCAGATAAGGGGAGCGTTGATGGGTGGTGAAGGATCGAGGTATGACTCGCGCCACCGCGGAGTGAGCGGAGCGCTTATCGTGGGGATTGTGTTTACGGGACTGAACCCATACTTCATAGCTTGGTGGCTCACGGTGGGCGCCAAGCTTGTTCTGGACGCGCTTAGTCTCGCGGCCTGGGTGGGGATCTTAGCGATGTACGCGGCCCATATCTGGATAGACTATGCCTGGCTCTACCTCGCGGCCCTCCTGTCGCATAGGGGGGCAAGCCTCCTCGAGCATAGGGCGCTCAAACTCATAAATGCCGGCCTGGGCGCTCTGCTAATAGCGCTGGCCACAACAATGCTTCTGGACGTGATTCCACGGATATTCTCCTGAGAGTACCACCATAGTATCCAGTGCACCCCCAAGATACTTGTATAAGACTACTCAGCAAGCTTCCCCCATCGATGCGGTTTCCCTGGAACAGGGAGTCTAGGGTTTGGGGTAAGATAGAGGAGATCTCCATCAACCTCTCCGTCTTAGACAAGAGACTCTCAGCGAGAGTAGACCAGATGAGCCGGAGGTGTAGAGAGCTCTTCGAGCAATGCGTTAGGTCCTACCAAGAGGGAGACCCCGAGAGGGCGTCAGTCTATGCCTCGGAGCTTTCGCAGCTGAGAAAATCGCTCAACACGGCGCTGAAATGCCAGCTTTCCCTCGAGGCGGTAATCTATCGTCTAGCGACGGTGAAGGATTTGGGCGACGTAAGAGTAGCCCTACAACCCGTGAAAGGTATCGTGAGCAGGCTGGGCGGCGAGATTCACGGAGTCCTCCCCGAGGTCTCTAGTAGGGTGGGTGAGATTCAGGAGATGCTGAACGACGTCTCACTCGAGATAGGAACCGTCGAAGATGGGGGCTTCATATCCCCCGAGCCCGCAGAAGAAGAGGCTCGAAGGATCTTGGCAGAGGCTGCAGAGGTTGCGTCTCGGAGAAAATCCTCAATAAGTGAATAATACAGCGCCAAAAGATTTATCCGATAGACACAACTTGATGGACATGGAAGGATGTTAACGAAGAGGTCGTCGGGCGCGGTTATCTTTAACGATAGGGTCAACGAGCTCTACTTCCTGGTGCTACTGTACGGTGGAGGGCACTGGGACTTCCCCAAGGGGGGCATCGAGGAGGGTGAGACAGAGCTTGAGGCGGCGAGGCGCGAGATTAGGGAGGAGACGGGTCTAGAGGATGTAGAGTTCATCGACGGCTTCAAGCGGGTGATCAGCTACACCTACACGAGCAACGGAGACATAGTGGTTAAGTCTGTAGTCCTATTCCTGGCCCGGACCCAGCAGTTCCAGATAGTCCTGAGCCGGGAGCACAAGGCATATGCGTGGCTCAAGTATGAGGATGCGCTCGAACAGCTGACCTTCAAAACGGCGAGACAGGTCCTCATAGACGCCTTCAATTTTCTGAAGAGCCACCCAACATATAGACAGGTGACACTAGCGTAGGCGAACAGGTTTGAGGACGGCTACACTCTCATTCATCTTACTCCTCCTAATACTCCTCGTAGCGGTGAGCCAAGCTCAGGAGCCGTCGCTGACGGTCCATGTCTATGACTTGGAGGGCAATCCGAGGCAGGGTGTCGAGCTAGTCTTGTCGAACTCCACGTTTAGGAGAACATTCACGACACTAGCTCAGGGGCGAGCAGAGTTCAGGGTCCTGTCACCCGGCACGTACAATCTCTCCGCGACCCTCGACGGCGCGGTGGTTGCCCAAGAAACCGTGGAGATTCCACGGCAAACCTCAGTTAATCTAACTATCCAGGTTCGGGGCGTAAGGATACTGGTCACGGACATCGCTGGTGGGCCGGTCCAAGGCCTCTCGGTAGAGCTGCGATCCACTAGGGGCGCCGTCGTAAGGCGTGGAAACACGGGGGCCGATGGCGCGGTTAGGCTGAACGATCTACCGATCTCAAGCCTCAAGGATGTTGGCCCCTACCTGCTGATTGCTCGGGTGGGGCCTGTGGTGGTCCTGAACACAACTCTCGAGGTCACTAAAGACACCTCTTCATACAACTCAACAGCGGCCGTAGCTTGGGTGAGGCTCGAAGTTGTTGACATTGCCGGCAACCCGTTGAACTTTACAGCGGTCCTTACTTCCTCTCGCTACAACTACTCGGCCAGGCTTGATCCTCAGAAGCCGACCCTGCTCCCTACCGAAGACGCTGTCGGAGCATACGTCATGCGGATAGAGAAGACCTACGAAGGCGCTCCACGGCCGATCGAGCTGCTAAGGAGAGAGGTCAGTATCCGTGGGCCTCTGAACATAAGCCTGATACTTGACGTCGGAGACCTGTACCTAAAAGTGCAGGACGATGCCGGTGAGCCGCTGAGAGGTCTCATGGTTGAGGTCTCATCCGAGAAACTGGGTCTTATCTCGAGAGCAGTCACAGGCGCGACAGGAGCCTTGACGCTTAGGTCGATCCCCTTCAGCGAGGGGGAACCGAGCTCTGGTGTTCTAGAGATAACCGTGTATAAGGAGGGGGTGGTGGTTGCAAGAGACAGTATCATCTTCCTCCCTGGGAGTGGCCAGCATACGCTCGTGGTCAATCGTGTTGAAGCAGTGGTGAAGCTGGTGAAGCGGGGCGGAGACCCACTAGCCAACGCTACAGTCAGGCTTGTCGATTTGGCTACGCGGAGGGTTATGACTCAAAGCAGCGACTTACTTGGTCGGACAGTATTTAGGCTGCTACCAGGTCTACACGAATTCTCCGTCAGCTACATGGGGGTGACTGTCTCGAGCGGCAGGCTTAACGCTACTCAGGGAGATAACGTCATCCCGGTTGAGAACGTCGATATACCATTCAAAATACAGGTGGTTGACTGGGCCGGAGCCCCCATCACAGGTGCAAGGCTTTCCGCGACATGGAGGGGAAGCCCTGTAAGCCTCAACTCAGACGCACCCGCAAGTTACAGTGGAGTCATCCCAGTCCCTGACTGGCTTACAGTTGATGTCTACGTGGGTGAGAGGCTGGTTGAGCGTAGGACACTCTACGTATCCTCAGAGGCTTTGTACGTTTTGAGGGTCCGGGGCTTCGCGGTCTCGGGCGCTCTGGTCGATGTGGAGATGGTGGTCACAGGAGTCATTGGCGCTGCGTTGGCTCTTGTCGTTGCGGGCACCCTGTTGAGCAGGATGAGGGGTGGCGTAGTCTCCCTAGCCCGCCCTAGCGCGAGGGTCGAGGAGAGGGGTTAAAAGGTCTATAACCAGTACGGACAGCGACACGACCAGGCAGGAAAAAAGTGCGACGGCTGCCAAGAGATTGTAGTCGAAGACGCCGATGGCTCTGAATACTAGGTATCCTAGGCCTGGGTATGCGAATATTATCTCTGTCAGGACAGCCCCCCCGAGTATCTGGCTCATCTGCAGGGTTAGGAGCGTCGTCTGAGCCAGCCGTATCTCTCCCCACAGGTGACGCCACCTGATCGTCCCCTCCCTAAGACCTAGCATCCGAGCGAAGTGTATGTGCTCCTCCAAGTTGCCGCTGATTGTTGAGGAATAGGCGCTGAGAAAGAACCAGCCGAGACCCATAGGGAGGATTAGCGAGAACGACGGAAGTGCGGCGTGATGAATTATGTTTAGTATGAGCGCTAAATCGTGTGCGGGGTTTCCGGTGAGGTGGGGCGGCACGACGCTTATTCCGCCGCCGAGGGGGAACAGGGGTATAAGATACGCGAATGTGAAGATTAGGACTAAGCCCAAGATATAGTACGGTATAGGGTATAGTGTGGAGCTGAGGCCGACCAACAGCTTGGAGACCCGTGAATTAGGGGCGGAGCCAGAGATTATTCCAAGAACGGTCCCGAGAGACCAAGAGACAATTATGCTTACTGTGAGCAGCAATATCGTCCATGGGAGTGAGCTCATCAGGAGCGTCCTGACTGGGGTCGGGAAGCTAATCAGGGATGGGCCGAAATCCAGCGTGAATAGCCTTCTCCAGAGCTCAAAGTACTGCATTACAGGATCTACGTTGAGTCCGTAGAACCGGGACCAAGCCTCCCTGAGCCTCTCCGCCTCTTCGGGGTACCGCAGCATCCCTAGGCTGTAGGCGTGTTGCAGCCTCAACTCTACGGCTGTAGCCGGGAGCAGGCGGAGCAAGACAAAAATGATACTGACTCCTAGGAAGATGTTGATAAATGTGAAGAAGAGCCTGCTTACCAGATACCTAGCCACGGGACGCATCAGGCACTATCAACTCAGTATAGGCTAGTTTTAAATTTAAAGGCTGCGAACAATATTTGCGAGGTGGTGTCTCTCTGGAGTATATCCGTGTGGGCGTGATAGGTGTCGGCGGTCATGGACGGGGGCGCCATCTGGTACCCCTGACCAAGACGCCGGGCGCGAGGGTCGTGGCCGTATGCGATACAGACCAGGGAACCCTGGAGAGGGTCTGTGGCGAGTTCCATCTCGCCGGATACCGGGATTACAGGGAGATGATCGAGAAAGAGAGCCTAGAGGCAGTTAGCATAGCAACCCCCTCAGGACTGCATTACAGGGTCGCACTAGACTGTCTAAAGATGGGTGTCCACGTGCTTGTCGACAAGCCGCTCGGAGCAAACCTAGGGGAGGTCAGCGAAGTGGTTAGGGCCGCTAAACATGCAAACAAGACTCTTATGGTGGGGTTCTGGTCAAGGTTCTCACCAGCCCTGCAGTTTGGCCGTGAGGTAGTTGAGACTGGTCTCCTCGGTGACCCTTACTACGCCTACGGCTACCTAGTGAGGAGGAGGGGCATACCGGGCAAGCCCACCTTCATAGATAAAGAACTTTCAGGTGGGCGAGGTGTCCTACTTGACATCGGGTGCTACGCGGTCGACAACATGCTGTTCTTGTCGGGATTTGCGAGGCCCGTATCCGCCATGGGGGCCGTGTATACTAAGTTTGGTAGAAATCCGGAGGAGATCAAGCTGAACTGGGGCACTTGGGACCCCTCCAGATTCGAGCTCGAGGACTTCGCGGTAGGGATGGTGAGGTTCGAGAACGGCTTAAGCATGTTCATCGAGACGGCGTGGGCGGCAAACGTATCGCATCTAGGCGAGGTGGGTAAGATCAGGATACTTGGAGACAAGGGTGGGCTCGAGGCCTCCGGACACGAGGCACTCCAAGAGATCACCTACCACTCTAAAACGAGGAGCTATCTCACAGACACCAAGCCTGTTCTACCCACCGTGGATCTGCCACTAGAGATGACTAAGGCGTTCATCAGCTCGATAAGGGATGGCAAGGAGCCCCCAGTGACTGGCTGGCAAAGCGTCATACTTCACGCAATAATCGACGCTATCTACGAGTCTGCTGAGAAGGGCCGCGAGGCCAGGATAACTCTCCCCAACATATAGCGCCCCAACCTAGTCACTCGGTTTTTCGTACAGCCAGCAGGCGACGGAGACTCCGTTACTTAGCCTAATTAGTGGCGGTGACTCGCGCCTGCACTTCTCCATCGCGAAAGGGCACCTATCAGCGAATTTGCAACCTGCCGCGAGGTAGGCCTCGATGTCCGTCGTGTAGACAGGAGCCTTACCGACCCACTTTTTATCGATCCTCGGAATAGACTCCATGAGGAGCTGCGTGTAGGGGTGGAGGGGCTCCCTGAATATGGCGTCTGCCTCCCCGGCCTCCACGAACGACCCCTTATACATCACGGCTATCCTGTCGCTTATGTAGTAGGCGGTCGCGAGGTCGTGTGTGATGTAGACGAAGCTTATACCCCTCTCCTCCTTCAGCCGCTTGAAGATGTTCAGTATCCCCATTCGCAGAGATGCGTCTATCATAGATACGGGCTCGTCTGCGACTATGAGCCTCGGACGCGAGATGAGTGCGCGGGCTATAGAGAGTCTCTGGACCTGCCCTCCCGAAAGCTCGAAGGCGGTCCTGTCCGCAACCTCAGGCGAGAGCCTAACCTCCTCTAGGGCCTTTGAGACGATCTCGGCGGCCTCGCCATCGTCCTCGACACCGGCCACCTTCTTGGCTGTGTGGATCAAGTAGGTCGAGACTTTCCTCAGCGGGTTGAACGACTCGAACGGATTCTGGAAAACCGGCTGCACATGTTTTGGGAGCCATCTATATCTCTCTCCAGCTGAGAGCTTCCAGATGTCTCGTCCGAGTATCCTTATGCTCCCCGATGTGGGCTCGATAAGGCCTAGCACCATCCTGGCGAGGGTGGTTTTCCCGCAGCCGCTCTCCCCGACGATCGTGAATATCTCCGGACTATTGCTCAGCGTCATAGATACGTTATCAACAGCCTTAAACTTCTTTCCGAATATTATTCCCCCACTCTTGTAAACCTTCACGAGGTCCCTTATGTCTAGGACATTATCGTGCTGCATCATATCACCTCTCTAGGAGCCAGCATGCCGCGGTCCTGTCGCCGACGCGGAAGACGGGTGGCTCCTCGATCGAGCACTTCTCCATGCGGTAGGGGCATCGGGGATGAAAACGACAGCCAGTAGGTGGGTTAGCTAGGTTTGGTGGAAGGCCAGCAAGCCCCTCAAGCTGCTTTAAGCCCCCTATCCGGGGGATTGAGTTTATGAGGCCCTCGCTGTAGGGGTGGAGCGGCTTTTTGAAGACATCCTCGGTCCTCCCTGTCTCGACGATCTTCCCCGCATACATGATGGCTATCCTGTCTGTGGCCTGGTAGTGAAGCCCCATGTCGTGGGACACGAGGATGAAGGATGTCCCATACATATCCCTAATCTTTTGTATTAACTCTACAACGCCCCGTTGATAAACCACGTCGAGGGCCGAGGTGGGCTCGTCTGCCAGAACTAGGCTGGGGTTCAGTATTGTTGCCAAACTGATGACCATCCTCTGGCGCATCCCTCCGCTGAGCTGGTGGGGGTAGGAGTTTAGCACCCTCTCGCTTAGCCCTAGTTCTTGGAGCTTCTCCTTTACCTGGCGCAGGACCTCCTCCTTGTTGACCCTCCCATACTTCTGGAATATCTCGAGGAATTGGTTCTTTATCCTCGATGTGGGGTTCATGACAGACATCGAGCCCTGAGGAATATACGATATCACTTTTGTCCGCATCTTCATGAGGGACTGCTGGTCCAGCTTGTAGAGATCTACCTCCTCCCCATCGCGGACCCTAAGCTTCACCTCCCCCGACAAGAACCTGAGCGGCGGGGTTATGTCCCTGTAAATCACGCGCATCAGCGTTGTCTTACCACATCCAGACTCGCCCGCCAGCCCAAAGACCTCGCCCCGACCTACGGATAGATCAACTCCATCAACAGCGCGCACCGAGAGTCCGCCCACATCATAGTAGGCAAATACGCCCTTGACCCTGAGGACCTCACTATTCTTGGACATGGTTCATCTCACCTTCCAGCCTGCCACCTCAGACGCGGGTTAGAGTACTCGGAGACTCCGCGTGAGATTAGGAACAGCGACACAAATATCAAGATGATCGTGACGACAGGCGACATGAGCCACCACCACAGGCCCCTGAAAAGCGCCGAGTAGTTGAGGGCCCAATATATCATCACGCCGAGGGTAGCCTCGCTGAGTATCGAGACACCGAGCACCGCGAGGGCCGCCTCACTAGATATTGCAAATAGGACCGTGTTGGTGGCGTTGACGAGGTGCCACGGCAGCACGTATAGGAAATAGTCCCGCAGGACCCTTCCCCACACTCCGTAGCCCGAGAAGATGGAGGTTGCAATAAAGTCTCGCTCTCTCAGCGAAAGGACCATCGCCCTGACTTGCCTTGAGGGCCAGGGCCACGAGAATATACTGATCAGCAGCCCCATCAGCGGTATATTCATAACGTCTCTCAGGAGGACGGCCAGCAGTATCAGCGTTGGAAGTGAGGGGATAACGACGAAGGAGTCGGTTATCGTCATAAGTATTCTATCCATTAGACCCCCACGGGCTCCTGCAAGCATTCCTAGTATAAGCCCGACGTGGGACGCTACTAGAGCGGTTATAAGACCTATAATGAGCGAGTTGCGAATGCTCCAGGTGAGAAGCCAGAAGACGTTCTGGCCATTAGTCGTCGTTCCCAAGGGATATTCTAGGCTTGGCGGCCGGTTTGGGGTGTCTGTGTACCAGCGCCTAGGATCCGTCGGCGCGAGTGCGCCCACTCCCACCCCTAAGACAAGTATTATTAGGAACAGGATGAAGCCCGTCCTAAACGACCTGTTGTACCTGAAGATGCTGGCGAAGCTGTTTGAGAATTTTAGGAGCCCACCGCCCACCGTCTTGATCGTTTCGCCGCCGAGACGGGGGATAGCCACCATGCGCTTCACCTATACCTAACCGTCGGATCAATCAGCGGGTACAAGAGATCTAGGAATAGAGTCGCGGCTGATACTCCGAGGATGGACAGGAGCGATATCCCCATTATCATGTTATAGTCATTATTGATGATCGACTGGTAGAGTAAGCGGCCGAGCCCTGGGTAGGCATAAACCACCTCTGTGAGCAATGCTCCGCTGAAAATTCCTCCGAGCGCGAGCCCGAGCGCCGTTGTCTGAGGCATCAGTATGTTTCTGATGAGATAGCGACGGAGGATGAGCCTCTCTTTAAGCCCCTTAAGCTCGGCGTATCTCACGAAGTCCTCAGTCTTTTTCTGCGAGCTCAGTGTGAAGGAGGAGAGGAACCACCACCCGAGAGCGCCAGGTATTATGATTGAGAGGGCCGGCAGAGCGGCGTGCTTGGCCAAGTTTAGTATAAGGTCGAGATTGATTTGCTCCACGACAAGTGTTAGTCCGCCGCCCAGCGGAAATATGGGGATGAGGAATGCGAATGTGAACATCAGTACGAGCGCGAGAATGAAGTAGGGGACAGGGTATAGAACGACGGCGATTCCGGTGAGCATCTTCGAGAACCTGCGGTCACTAAGGTATCCGGCCACTGTCCCAATCACGTTTCCAAGGGTCCATGAAATAATTATCGTGAGGGTCAGCAGCCCGACCGTCCACGGGAAGGCTATAGCTATCAGCTTCGCAACAGGTGTTGGGAAGTTCTGTATGGAGGGGCCGAGGTCAAATGTGAGGAGCCTTCTCCAGACGGCGAAGTACTGCTCAATCGGGTTACCCTTGAGTCCGTAGAGCTCATACAGGGCTTGTCTAAGCATCTCTATTGCTGTTGGGTCATAAAACTGTCCGACAGAATAAATGAAGCCGATCTGAGTCTCCACTGGGTTATAGGGCAACAGCCTAGGTATCGCAAAGACAACTGTTACTCCTATAACTACCGTGAGAACAAAAGCAACTATCCTGCCGACGATGAAGACGAGGAGGCGACTCAACGATACCCTTATTTCTATTTTGACTGCTAAGATATATAGCTTAAAGAATAAAAAAGGATTGGGTTATTTTTTGGTGCCTATTGCGCTGCGGGTCTTCGGCGTCCTAGGGCCCGTCCAACAGCGATTCCAACGATCAGCAGCACAACTCCGACTCCAGCTGCCACGCCTGACAATAGCCCAACATCGGTTACCGCCTGGGTCACGGTGACCGGCTGAGTGACAATTTGTGTTCTAAGCTCAGTCTCCCGCTGCGTCACCGTCCTCTCTAGAGTTACAGTGACAGTGACTCCAGGCGTCGGCGGAGGCGGAGGACCTCGGACCAGACTCTCCCACTCCGCGGCCGTTGCAATCTTGACTAGGGGGGTGTTGGGCACGCGTAACGGCGCCGGAGTCATTATAGCATCCTTTGTCGGCGCTCTACCAGTCGGCTTGACCTTTAGTATTACGAATAGGTGCTGCGACCACCAGGAGACCGGATCCATGTAGTAGTTCTCGGGGAAGGTTGGCCAGTTGTCCCAGGCATAGCCGTCCTGGAAGGTGTAGAAGGGTGTTGGGAAGAAGCCCAGCCAAGGCAGGTCTCTTATCCATATCTTTAGAGCCTCCCGGTATAGCTCGAAGGCTCTCGGAGTATCCGGCGCCGTCCTCTCCAATTCGTCTACGATGGCATCCAGCTCCTTTATCGGGGCATCAGCAGTGTTCCAGCCAGTCCCATGACCGCCCTCACCCTTCTTCTGGACCCAGTACTTGGAGCTCCACCTGTTGAACCAGTTGGCATACAAGTCTAGGATCTGGCTGCAGCCTGGCCAGAACGTACCGACCTGAAAGTCACCCACGCTGTAAGAGGTGGAGAAGGGCCCTGACTCCAAGGGAGTGACCTTCACATCGATGCCAAAGGCTCTCCACTGGTCAGCAACTAGGAAGGCTATCCTCTGGCTCTCCATCTCGAACCCTGAGGTAGTCTTGATTTCAAGTGTCCATGGAGTCCCGTCTGGCAGCCTCCACTTACCGTCGGGCCCCCGCGTGAAGCCCTGCTGTGTCAGGAGCTGCTCCGCCTTAGATAGATCCTGCTTCCACCAACCGAGCACCGGGTATTTCTCTACCCACCAAGCATTATTCTCCTTGGCTATGTCGAGCACGAGCTGGGGGTCGTATCCATACTGTTTAAGGACATCAAGGAGCGGGATGTAGTATGTCTCGATGTCAGCTGCGTGGGGTATTACTGGGAGCGCCGCAGGTGTTGGTGTTGACTTGTCTATGCCTACGAACGCCCTGTAGACGACTCTGTAATCAATAGCGTAGGCGAGAGCCCACCTCACTTCCCGCTTGTCTAAGGGTGGAGTCTTCGTCTGGAACGCTATTCCTTTAACGCATGGGTCTAGCGGCCAAGCGTAGGGCGCGCTCGCGCGCCATCCCTTCAGATACGGGTTATTCTTAATCACTAGCTCGGCCTGCTCTGGTAGAAGCGTCCTTAGGGCGTCGAGTTCGTGCTTCGTCATAGCGAGGGCCTTGGCCTCGTCTGGACCGTGGTTAATGTAAAGGACATACTTAGGCGCAGGAACGACGCCGAAGACCTTGGAGCCCCACCAGTTGTCAAACCTCTCCCACAGGAACCAGTTTCCAGCCGGGTCCACTGCTCTCAGGTTGTAGGGCCCAGCGCAGACAGGGGGATTATTCTCAAACTTCTGAGGATCCTTGCCCTCCCAAACGTGTTTGGGGAGGATGCCACCAGCCCCGTATATTATAACGGCGTAGAAGTAGTGCCACCGCGGGTTAGGCGACTGAAGCTCTATGAGTACAGTAGTCTTGTCAAGGGCTCTCGCATCCTTAACAGAGGCCTTCTCGTTGGTGCCGATCGGGGCCGGAGCCTCCTTCAGATACTTCAGGGTAAACGCCACATCCTCAGCAGTTAGAGGCTTCCCGTCGTTCCAATACACCCCGTCGCGCAGCTTAACGATCAGTGAGGTGAAGTCGGGAGAGTATATCGGGGGCTCAGCCGCTATCCAAGGTATCAACATGCTGTTGGAAGTGTTGATGTACCATAGGAATGCCTTACAGAGCTGCTGATAGCCACTCCCACCGGGCGCCCTCGATCCTGGACCAACTGGCGGAGCGGCTATTGGGTTCCAATTGTTGGGATTCTCATAGGTTCCCCAGTGGTTCTCGATCACGAGGACGTCGCCGCGCGGTACACCTGCAGGCAGAGGCAGCTGGCCTAAGCTTAGTGGTACTGCGGACAGCAGCATCGAGAGAGCCATCACCAAGGCGGCCGAAAGCGCTAATAGAGAAGACGTTTTCCTATTCATCGCACAAATAGACATCTGAAGCGCAGATATAAGCTTTTCCCATGCAGTATTTCTTGAGATAATTATTATATTCCGCAGTTTTACTCAGTTGTGTGGAAAATGTTTTATCCTATTACATCATTGTGCTGGAGAAGTGGATAAGGTGTATGTTTAGGCGCGATTTTATGTGGGGGTTCTCTGAGGCCGGATTCCAGTTCGAGATGGGATACTCGCCTGAGGCTGTAGACAAAAACACCGACTGGTACGTCTGGGTGACGGACCCACTCAACATCCTGAACAGGGTCGTCAGTGGAGACAGGCCAGAGGACGGGCCAGGCTACTGGGACCTGTACAAGACGGATCACGACTTGATACAAAGGATGGGCGCAAACACCATGAGGATCGGTGTAGAGTGGAGCAGGATTTTCCCCAAGCCTACGCGGGAAGTGGAGGCGCATGTGACGGTCGAGGATGGCGTGATAAAGAGTGTCGAGATCCCGCAGACCGCTGCTGAGCAGCTTGAGAAGCTTGCAAACAAGTCGGCCGTAATGCACTACAGGGATATGCTCAAGGACCTGAGGGATAGGGGCTTCAAAGTGATCTTGAACCTGAACCACTTCACCCAGCCAATATGGGTTCACGACCCAATAAGGGCAAGGGCTTCAGCCCTCAGAGAGGGGCCGACTGGCTGGGCTGACCCTTCATCCGTCGTCGAGTTTGTCAAGTATGCCCACTATGCGGCCACAGCCTTCTCCGATCTCGTCGATATGTGGAGCACATTCAACGAACCGTTCGTCGTCACGGATATAGGTTATGGAAGATACTCATCAGAATACGCCTTCCCGCCGGGGTTCTTCAGCATCGAGGCCTTGATGAGGGCCCGCTTAAACCTGATATGCGCACACGCGCGCGGGTATGACGAGCTCAAGAAAGTCCTCGGGAAGAACTCGACGGTAGGAGTCATCTACGCTACCTCCGCAGTCGAGCCGCTTAACAAGGATGACCCCGAGGACAAGAGGGCTGCAGAGCTGCTAAACCACTTCTCAAACCTGTGGTTCTTTGAGACCCTGACGAAGGGCGAGCTCGACAGGTCTATGATGGGTCTTCAGACCCCCGAGAAGGTTCCAGAGCTGAAGGATAAGATTGACTGGATTGGTGTGAACTACTATTCAAGAATTGTTGCGCGGAAGCCGAGGATCCCGGGTTCGCCGATGATGTGGGATGTCGTCCCCGGATACGGATTTGCATGTGCGCCGGAATCCTTCTCAGCGGTTGGAAGGCCTACGTCTGAGTTCGGGTGGGAGATTTATCCCGAGGGGCTGAGAAACGTCCTGAATATGCTGAGCAGATACGGCAAGCCGATGATTGTCACTGAGAACGGCACGGCGGACAGGCTTGACAGGCTCAGGTCGCAGTTCCTCTTCTCCCACATAGCCGCCATCGAGGACGCGGTTAAGGCTGGCGCCGACGTTAGGGGATATCTACACTGGAGCTTCATCGATAACTTTGAGTGGGCGAGGGGCTTCTCGATGAGGTTCGGCGTAATAACTTATGACCCCGCCACGAAGAAGAGGAGGGCCAGACCTTCCTACTACATCTTTAGAGACATAATACAGGTCAACGGGCTGGACCAGAACATGAGGGAGACGGCGGAGCTGCTCTACACACCCTAAATTACCTGTAGCTCTTCTGCTTAAACCTTCTAGCCGACCTCCTGTTAGGCTTTTTCGGCTCAGTCCTCCTAGGGTCGCCTACTAGCAGGTGTCTATCAAGCTCAAGGATCTTGGCCTTCAGAGAGGAGCTGGCCGCAGCCATCGCCCTCGCTATCGCCATGGCGCAAGCCTCTGCCTGGCCCATCACACCACCTCCCCTGACCTTGAGCCAGAAGTCGTACTTTTTAGCGAACTTCTCGTCTAGGCGGAGAGGTGTCAGAATCTTCTCGCGGGCCAGCGGGTTTGGAAGCAGGTCAACCAGCATACTGTTGACGAAGACGCGTCCAGAGCCTGGACGAAGGATGAGCCTAGCCCTCGCCTCCTTCCTAGAGCCTGTGAAGAGCTGCTCGGCCTTGACCATCCTCTATCCTCTCGGGAGTGTCGTGTCTGAGTTATATAGCTTTGGCGCGGGCTTGTCGAGTGAGGGCTGTGGGCGAGGCTGGGGGTCCCGACAAGGCTGAGGAGTGGTTTGCGCATCAGCTCAGGGCATTTAGGCAGATTGCTCCGGCGAGGCGCGCCTCGCTTCGCGAGTTACTTGGGTCGGATCATCCCTCTGTGGAGACCCTCGGGGGCTCTAGGCATTACTTCCGGAGGGCAGACCTTGAGGCGGCGTCCTCTAAACTGCCGGGCGAGCTTTGGGACGCGCGTGTCTTTCCGCTAATCTTTGTCCATGAGGCTGGTTCAGAGATCTATCTCTTGAGGAGTCGTGAGGAGGCGCTTGCATTTAAATCTCTTCTGGGGTTAGAAGGTCTCCAGAGGACTGATAGGGGTGAGTTCTACACTTATAGGAGTCTCGTCCTCTCCTTTATCGCCAAGTATCCTTCCCTAGGTCTGGTAACTCCCTAGATACTGGCCTCACTTGTAGTCTTCGTGCCTAACGACGTTCTGTATCCTCTCTCCCTTCAAATAGCGTACGACATTTTCCACCGCTGTCCTCAGCATCTCCTGATAGACCTCTCTCGAGCTGGCTGCACCTGCAATCCAAGGTGTCGAGACGACGTTAGGCAGGGCTATCAGATCCATCTCCTCCCTCATGTTTTGGGGGTTCCACCAGACATCCGTAGCGTACGTGAATGTGGGGTTCTCTCTGAGGAACCTCAGGATATCCTCCCTCACCACTATTGGTGCCCTGCCTATGTTTACGAGGATTCCTTGCCTGCTCATTAACGAGAGTCTCTGGTAGGTTATCAGCCCCTTTGTATGCTTGTTTAGAGGCAAGGATATGACGGCGTAGTCAGCACCCGACAGGGCCTTATCGAGCTCACCCTCCAGATGAAGCTCTTCCACCGGCTCGTCCCCGCGCCTAGACCTGGCGTATCCAGTGACCCGCATCTTGAAGGCCCGCGCTATCTCGGCAACCCTCCTCCCAATCGCTCCCAGTCCCAGAACCAGGATCCGTCTCCCGTAAAGCATCCTCGACTCACCAGTAATATCGAACACGCCTCTCTTCATCCTCGAGTCGAAGAAGGCGACTCGCTTGGCAGCAGCTAGGAGAAGCGCGAAGGCATGCTCAGCCACGGCGTCCGCGTTGGAGCCCGCGTTACTGGCCACCACTACGTCATTCCGGATGTGGCCCCAGGGCAGGCCGTCCACCCCCGCGTATACGCACTGGATAAGGCGCAGATTCCTCATCTTGTCCAGCTCCTCGGCGACAACTGGGCCGCAGAGCAGCACCTCGACTTTCTCAGGATCTAATAACGCCCCACTCGTCCCCGCCTCGACGACCTCTGCATACTGGCCAAGTACGCTCCTAAGCTCTGGGGGAAGGCTCACGGTGCTGTAGACGTATCGTCTCACAGACCAAGCAGGATACGCGGGCATATTTAACTCCATGAGACAGTTGCTAGGCGCCACACTGGAGAATCTCCGAAAGTGCCGTCACTGTTCAGCCAAAAACCCCACCCCTACCTCTCCGCAAAAATTCCCTAAAGATCTTCCGACCACGATAGAAACTTATTATAAATGAGGACATAAATGGGTTAAGAGCTAATATGAATTCTATGTTTCTGGTTTAGGATGTCCGTATAGTGTTGTTTGTCCTTTTCCCCTGAATATTACCTCGTTCCCCCACAAGTCCAGTTGTATCGGTATGTTTCCGTGTTCTATGCCTAGTGTGTGTCTTAGTTTAGATTTCTCCTTCTTAATGGCGCCTATCTCCTTCTCTATTCCCTTAGTTCTGCTTGAGCATAGTGAGTCCGTCTTGGAGATGGCCCGATTATTGGGGCCGCTACTCTTTATGTGTGGGGCCGGTTGGTGTTCTTCTCCGAAACGGGTTGATGGGGATGGTGGTGAGGTTCCACATAGTTGCGAGGCCATACAAGATAAAGACACAGAGTGAGGTGGTGTAGTGAGTGGGGAGATACCTGCCGCTGGAGCTTCGGATCAAGCTGTACAATGATGTTGTTGCCCTTCGGAGAGGTGGGCTGACGTATAGAGGGATTATCGGGGAGGTCTGGCGAAGATACTGAGCCAGGATATCCAAGTCGTCGATAAGCGAGTGGCTACGCGGGATACATAACCCATACAACGGAAGAAGGATACCCTCACTAGAACTGTTGAAGCCCTCAGAGGAGTTGGCGTACGTAATCGGCGTGGTCTGCGGCGACGGATATGTTAAGATGAAGAGGCGCGTCCGCAAAGGCTACAACGATGTCTGGATAGATCTTGAGGCTAAAGATAAGGAGTTCGTCGAGGAGTTCGCTAGGTGTCTTGCAAAGGTTCTGGGCAGGAGACCAATAAGGCCAAGATACGTGAAATCTTCAGGTAGGTATGTCGTCGAAGCTGAGTCTAAGACGCTATACGAACTCCTCAAAAAGCCAGTAGACCTCGAGAGGCTTAAGAAATATATTGAGCACTGTGAGAGATGCATGGCAGCACTCCTCAGGGGATTCGCAGACTCAGAAGGAAGCGTCAACAAACGTGGTTACATATTTATCCTCAACACTGACCTTAGACTACTCACCTATATCATGGATCTTCTTAGAGATTTAACATTGAATCAACGGGGCCAAGAATTCATGTCCGGCGAGGAACCATAATCAATGATCCTGAGAGAGGGAAGAAATACTCACGCAACAAGGATTGTCATCGCCTACATATTCGAGCCAGCAGTAATATGAGCTTCTATATACGTAGGCTTCACTATTAGGAGGAAGCAGATACGGCTAGAAAGCTACGTCAAGAGAACCACTAGAAAACCTACCCCTCCCCCAACCATTTCCCCCACTCAACATACTCAAAATAATAACTAATCCCGGGCCCGGTGGGATTCGAACCCACGACCTTCCGGTTAACAGCCGGGCGCTCTACCGCTGAGCTACGGGCCCTGAGCCGCCCATCAAAGCCCCGTGGGAACGGTATTTGATTTACTTTTACATTTTTGATGGTGATAGTGTCGGGATAAGGGGTTTATATAATAGCTAAAGGTGCCGTTGTAAACCGCTAAATCTGGAAAACATCTATCCTTGAGGGTATTTAAAGTCTTATCCGGGCACTATCTTTGATATAATGTCCAAATGAGCATTTTTGCTCATCTCCCG
>JAVVGN010000044.1:0-16118 GCA_032249095.1 Candidatus Caldarchaeales archaeon
CCATAATACACCATGCTCAGAAGAAGCTTAAATAGTTTGGAGACGAGCTCTTTAAAAATGCGGTTAGGATGGGGTGGGTGTGAAGCCCAGGAGTTGACGAGGGTGCCTCGGGTACTCACTGTTGCGGGGTCCGACTCGGGCGGAGGTGCGGGGATACAGGCGGATCTTAAGACGATTGCGGCGCTAGGCGGTCACGGAATGTCAGCCATAACCTCACTCACAGCCCAGAACACCTACGAGGTCACGGCGATAGTTGACGTCGACACTGACTTCATACGCGAGCAGATCAGGGTCTGCGTGAAGGATATTGGAGTTGACGCCGTCAAGACGGGGATGCTCCACACAGAGCAGATAATCAAAGCGGTGGCCGAGGAGCTGCATGGCATCGGGGCGCCGCGCGTCGTGGACCCAGTGATGATAGCGAAGAGTGGGGCATCACTTCTCAAGCCCGGCGCAGTCGAGTCCTTGAAGAAAGAGATACTTCCCATGGCTACCGTACTGACCCCGAACGCTAGGGAGGCCAGCGTCCTCAGCGGCATGTCAATTTCCTCGCTTGAGGACCAGAAGAGGGCTGCCAAGACGCTGGCAGAAGAGTATGGGATAAGGGGGGTGGTAGTTAAGGGTGGGCATATTGCGGGGGACATGGTGACTGACATCCTATACTTTGAAGGCAGCTTCCATGAATATAGCCTCCCCAGGATAGATACGCGCGCCACGCATGGAACCGGATGCGTGTTTGCCTCAGCGATAGCGACGGAGCTGGCTAAAGGCGCCTCAATCCCGGAGGCCGTTGAGAGGGCGAAGAGGTTCGTTCATAGCGCGATTAAGGGAGGGTTCCAGATAGGAAAGGGGGCGGGGCCAGTAAACCCGATGGCGCAAACTGCGCGTAACGCTGCACTGCTCGAGACAATCGAGAGGATGAGGGTGGCCGTCAAGGTTCTAGAGGAAGTCGAGGGCGCAACACTTCTACTCCCAGAATGTATGATAAACATAGGCGAAGCGATACCTGGCGCCACGAGCCGTGAGGAAGTAGTCGCGATTCCAGGCCGCATCGTAGGGATAGGGCGCAGGCTTAAGGCATCCTCCCACCCATGGATGGGTGCCTCTAGACACGTAGCCAACACCATACTAACCGTCATGAGTTACGACCCGAACAGGCGGGCCGCAATGAACATCAAGTATTCCCGCGAAGTAATTGAGGCTGCGAAGGAGCTGGGCCTCAGCGTCAGCAGCTACGACAGGTCTCAGGAGCCCGCAGACATAAAGGCTGTGGAGGGTATGACGATAAGGTGGGGCGTCGCCAGAGCATATGAGGCGGCAGGCAAGGTGACAGACTTAATCTACCACACAGGGGACTGGGGAAAAGAGCCCATGATAACCATAACGGGCGCCGACTCAATCGAGGTTGTCACAAAATTTAAGAGAATCCTCGAGAAAATTCTAGAGAGAATCCGCCGATAAAAAGACAATCACCAGAAAATTATAGTTGGCAGGGCGTCACTATAATACTGCGCGCTTCTACGCATATTACTGAGCCCCATTATATAAGTATGTCAGAAACGAGCTATTATTCCTAACGGGATATTTTTATTATCGATGGAGGATCTATAATTATAACACCTTATATACTGTCAAGTTTATTTTGCAGCCACAACGCATGAATTCGGGTTGAGGGCTTTCGACCTCGTCGTTGTTGGGGGTGGCATAAGCGGCGTATTCACCTCCTACTTCGCTTTACTTAGGGGAATGAACGTCGCACTAGTCGAGCTTGGGCATTTAGGGAGTGGCTCGTCTGGCAGGTCAGCGGGGATCCACACGGAGCAGCTCATCCTACTCATAGACATAGAACTCTCGCGGAGAAGCAGGGAGATCTATCAAGAAGTTGCCCCACTCGGATTCTTAAAGACCGGTTTCCTCTCCGTTGAGCCCAGCTGGATGTCAAGCTATTCAGCACAGATACTCAACAGCGCTGGGACGAGATTTAGAGTGTTGTCTTACGACGAGCTAAGAAGCTACATCGAGTGGGCTCTCGTGAGTGAAGATGAGGTCGGCATATTGACGCCCGACGACGGCGTCGTCGACGTACCCCACGTTCTCGAAACCATGCGGCGGAGACTGCTTGGTCTTGGCGCCGTGATCTTTGAAAACTCGACGATCTCTCACCTCAGCCTAAGAGACGGCAGAATCACGCTGACAAACGGGTCTTGCGAGGAGACGCTAGCGTTCAGTAACATAGTCTTGACTGCTGGTGCGTGGAACAGAAGTATCTCGGAGCGCTGGATCGGCTATAGGCCGCCTGTCGCCATCTATGCCTGCCAGCTGATGCTCATGAAGACTAGCGTGGAGCTTGGGGCGACACCCGTCTATTTCGAGGATTCCCACATATACATAAGGGGTATGGGAAAGAGCTTCGTGCTGGTGGGCAACGGGAGGGTTGTGAGGCTGAATGATCCTTCCAAGTGCCCCGCCGGACCCGAACCAGAGTATCTCCTAGAGATGTCGGAGAAGCTGGCCCAGAGGCTTAGGCACCCTGAAGACTACTTCCCAAGCGGCGGCTGGACCGGCGTCTGCAGCTCCTCAGCTGATGGGATGCCGATCGTCGGTAGGCTCCCCGGGCTCGAGAACGTCTACATAGTTGACGCTCTCGATGGTTACGGGATCATGCGGGCCCCAGCCCTTGCACAGGATCTAGCCACCTACATAGCTGTCGGAAAGGCGACAGAGGCGCTGAAGACGTTTGACCCATCAAGGTTTGGAGGAGTTTGTAGCGAGCCCGACAAAATAATTGAGCTGCACTCCATGTCTTAGCGAGGATAGATTACGCTGTCTTTAAGGCTCCTCTCATTTTGAGGGCCGCTAGAATCCTTCGAGCCTCGCTCGCCGTGTCAGCAGAAGCCACTATCCTATCAGCCGCGACCTCCGCGTTCACGCCACAGGCGAAGCAGGAAAAGGTCCTCTGCCTCCGCACTATCCTCAAGGATCCACACTTGGGGCAGGACACAATCAGATACCTCTCAGCCACGGCCTGATTGTTCTCGAGACTGATTAATAAGCAGCTTCCAGCGCTAAGTATAGGAGGACATGGCTAGTATTCCGGCTAGAGAGAATTTTGTTTTGCTGCCGCCTTCGACGGAGCTCGTAACGTATTTTGTGCTGGCTCCATTCGCCGCCATATTTCTCTACGGGCTCTACTTGAGGCTGGGCCGTGGCCTAGCTCTCTGGATCCTCCGCAGCTTTCTGCGGGACCCATACGGTTGGCTCAAGGGGGCCGCGCTCTATGCCCTAGCCCAGAGGCGCGTTCTGAGAGAAAGACGGGCGGGCATCATGCACTTATTCATATCATACGGGGTGCTTGTTCTCCTTATCGGGACGACCCTTGTAGCAATTGACCACGACATACTCAAGCCCCTCCGGGCGCGGCTGCTCGTCGGAGACTTCTACCTCTTCTACGAGGTCAGCTTGGACGCCTTCGGGATACTCCTCATCGCAGGCCTTTCACTTGCGCTTTATAGGCGCGCCTATGCTAAGCCAAAAAGGCTTGGATACAGGACGGAATACGTGGCCATATTAGTCCTCCTTCTCTTCATCGGAGTCTCGGGATACCTGCTGGAGGGGATCAGGATCTACGTAAGGAGCCCAGCCTGGGGCCACTATTCCTTCGTTGGCGCAGTTGTAGCGGCTGCACTACGCTCAATCGAGACTCCCCTAGACTCTGCGGTCCTCCTGTATCAAGCTCTCTGGTGGACACACGCCGTAGTAGCCTTCGCCGGAGTCGCGGCGCTGCCCTACACCAACCTCCTCCACACACTCGCGGCTGTACTGAACTCTGCCGCGAGACAGGGACTAACGAGGGAGCCCCTCAAGCTCGAGACACCCTTCATACTGCGCGAGGTCGTTGAGCGGGGGGAGATCCCGCAGATAGGGATCAGGAGCGCGGCCAACCTGAGCCCTCAGCAGAGGCTCCAGCTAAACTCATGCACAGACTGCGGGAGGTGCGATGAGGTCTGTCCCGCACTTATCGCCGGGACCCCGCTATCCCCACGCGCAGTCGTTCAGAAGCTGATGCGGGCTTCGTGGAGCGGCGACACCTCCAGAGACTTCTTCGACGCAAAGCTCTTCAGCCTCGACGAGCTCTACGCATGTACGACGTGCGCCGCCTGCGAAGAGGTCTGCCCAGTCCTCATCAGCCCTGTAGCCTTTATAGTTGAGCTGAGGAGGGCTCTCGCACTTGAGGGGAAGATACCCGCGAAGGCTGTCCAGACTCTTGGGAACCTCGCGAGGTTTAGGAACCCCTACGGGATGGCCCAGTCCGAGAGGAGACGTTTCGAGGAGGAGCTGAGGGCTCTCGGAGTGAAGACCCTTGAAGAGGATCCGGAGGCGGAGATAGTCTACTGGATCGGCTGTATGGGTGCTTATGATCCGCGTGCGAGGCTCGTGGTCAAGCAGATGGTCAGAATCCTCAAGGCCTGCGGAGTTAGGTTCGCCATCCTCTGTGGGAAGGAGGTCTGCAACGGTGACCCCGCGCGCAGACTCGGGGAGGAGGGCAGGTATCAGGAGCTTGCGGAGGAGGTGCTTAAGCTCCTAGGACCCGACGCTGGCAAGACCCTGCTAACCCACTGTCCCCACTGCTTCGACATATTCAGCCGGCAGTACGGCGACATCGGGGCGAGGCTAAGGGTCATGAGCCATGTCCAGCTCCTCGCGACGATGGCCCAGAAAGGGCTGGTCAGGCCCGCTTTAAGCGGCGCGGCGGCAATCCACGACTCCTGCATTCTTGCGAGGATGCGGGGGATCGTGGCGGAACCTAGACGCGCCCTCTCAGGCATAAGCCTTGTGGAGCCGCCTAGGAGCGGTAGGGAGACGTTCTGCTGCGGCGCTGGGGGCGCAAACTACTGGGTCGAGGTGAAGCGCGCTAAGAGAGAGAATGTCACAAGGCTAGAAGAACTGATTAAAGACGGCCCAGGGCACGTCTTGGTGGAGTGCCCCTTCTGCCTAGCCATGCTCGAAGACGCTGCAAGGGTCCTCGGAGTCGATAAGAAGGTCAAGATACTTGACCTATCCGAAGCCCTCGAGCCCGCAGATTCAAGATGATCCCGGCTGAGGAGAAGCAGAGGATTAGGGAGCATGTCTGGAGACTACTTGTCGATCATGGCTATGCCAGGCCACCCTACCCAGTCCGGGGCCGAATACCAAACTTCGTGGGCGCCGAGGAGGCCGCGGCTAGAATAATTTCGAGCAGGGAGTTCGCCGAGGCGCGGACTGTAAAGGTTAGCCCCGACTCGCCCCAGAGGCCGGTGAGGGAGGCCTGTATAAGGCTTGGTAAGACCCTAGTAGTGCCAAGTCCTAGGATCAGGCGCGGCTTCTACATAATCGAGCCGTACGCGATAGATGAAAAGAGGTCATACGAGGCTTCAACAATACGCGGGTTATTCATGTTCGGCAGGCCGCTTGAGCCCGAGAGCCTCGGAGTTATCGACTTCGTGGTGGTCGGCTCGGTCGCCGTCTCGCCGCGGGGAAGCCGTGTCGGGAAGGGCGAGGGGTACTCGGAGATCGAGTACGCTATACTCAGGATGCTTGGAAAGATCCGCGAGGAGACTCCCATAGCCACCACAGTACACCAGGCACAAATAGTTGAGAGCATCCCGACCGAGCCCTTCGATGTCGCGGTCGACCTTATAGCCACGCCACACGAAGTGATCCGCGCCAAGGACCGTCCTCCGAGGCCTAGTGGGATAATATGGGAGTTGCTTGACTCGAGGAAGGTAGGTGAAATCCCCTTGCTGGGACGGCTAAGCAGGAGGTAGGCGGAGGCGCGACGCTGGGAAATCTTTTTCACCTCGCTGCACGACTAATTTGGTGGAGATGGAAGACGCGGTATCGAGGCTTATCGACCCGCTCCTGATCTTCATACTTTTTCTCGCGAGCATGGTTGCTCCTGCATTTTTCCTCCGCAAGACCCGCGTGGCTACGGAGCGTATTCCGAGGCATTATGTCGAGGAACTCCACGACTACGTGACGCGGAGAGCCGTCGGGAGGCCCTACAGAGCTGTCGGGACACTTATTGATGCTCTGGAATCCTCAGGGCTTTTGAGCCGTTTTAGGGCACCTTTCTGGAGGCTAGCTCTGACGGGGCCACTAGCGTGGGCCGCCCCCTCCTGGCTTCACAGGAGGCTGGTCCAGAGACTCTTACAGTCCTCGGCGGGTGAAGTCTAGATGCCTGACGTTGAGTGGGTTCGGGAGCTAGCGAGCGGCGTGAGGCGCGAGATACATAGGACTATAGTGGGCCTGGACTCGGCGATTGATGCGCTACTGATAGCGCTCCTCGTTCAGGGACACGTCTTGATAGAGGGTGTCCCCGGATTAGCCAAGACCTACTTGGCGAAGTCGTTCGCCAGTACCGTCAGCCTCTCCTTCAAGCGGATACAGTTCACGAACGACCTGCTACCCTCGGACATAGTGGGCGGCGTGATCTATGATAGGAGGACGGGTGAGTTCAGCTTCAGGCCGGGCCCCATCTTTGCAAACATCGTCTTGGCGGACGAGATCAATAGGGGAGCTCCAAGAACCCAGTCAGCGCTTCTCGAAGCCATGCAGGAGTTTCAAGTCACCGTAGAGGGTAAGACCTACCAGCTCCCGCGGCCCTTCATGGTGGTTGCTACTCAGAACCCTATCGAGCTGGAGGGGACCTATCCGCTCCCGGAGGCAGAGCTCGACCGTTTCCTCATCAGGGTAATAGTCAATTACCCGTCTAGGGAGGAGGAGCTGGAGATTCTGAGACTCAAGGATAGGATTGGGGAGGAGCTGGACGCAAACGCGGTCGCGAACGGCGAGATGGTGCTGGGGGCCATAGAGGCGGCCAAGAATGTCCGTGTGGACGGGGATGTGATGGAGTATATGGTTGATGTGGTAAGAGAGACGAGGCAGCTTCCCGAGGTGGTTATGGGTGCCAGCACTAGGGCAGCTGTAGCGCTCCTATACGCGGTCAAGGCATGGGCAGCCTTGCAGGGCAGAGACTACGCTATCCCGGACGACGTCAAATATGTCGCGCCGATGGTGCTTAACCACAGGATCATCATAAGGGGGCAGGCTTTGGGCGGGTCCAGAAGAGTGTCCCCCGACCAGCTCATTAGGGAGAAGGTCCTGATGAGGGTGGAGGCGCCTAAATAATGCTGTCTCGGGAGGGAGCCCTACTACTGATTAGCAACTCGTCGTGGCTGCTCATAATATCCATCCTGTTTTTCCAACCCTTTCTCCTACTCACAGTCTTCCTCCTCCACTCATTTATCTCTTTCTACATAATCCTCTCACAAAGCTCCTTCAGCCGTCTCAGGCCCGATGACCTCTCAGTCAGCAGGATCGTGGAAGTCGATGAGGCGGGAGGAGGCTTAACCCTGCGGGTCCACCTGACCGTGGCTCTCCGATTTGATGAGAGGCTCTATGTCGAGGTGTTTGACTCGCCTCCGGCTGGAACCGCGCCAGTCGGCACGTTTGGTCCCGCTCGCGGAGTGGTCGGGGGCGGATCAATCCTTAGCCATGACTACGCGCTCAGAGTTGTAGAGAGGATGGGAAGCCTGAGCTTCAGAGCTGTCATTGTTAGGGTCCACGACCCTCTCAAGCTCGTGTATAGGGAGCTACAGGCCTCCGCGCCCACCGAGGTCGCTCTCCCCATAGGAGAGGAGTCCGTAGCGGGGCTCTACACCCAGCTGAGCAGCATGTCTAGACCCCCGCTCGGCATGGGTGTCCGCAGCATGGTCGGCTACGACGACGAGTTCGCAGGGGTCAAGCAGTACGAGGTGGGGGACAAGATCCGCGATATCCACTGGCTCAGATACGCTAGGCAGGTCGAGGAGGAGCAGCCTGTCACGAAGAAGTATCGTAAGCGGGGGGAGGTGAGCGTCCACGTCGTTGTTGACTGCTCACCCACAATTAATCTCGGGAAAGACCACAAGCTGATAGACGATGTCGCGACTCTTTTGAGGCAGATATTCCACAGCGCCGACAAGGAGGGTAACCCCGTCCAGCTCTGGCTCATCAATCCGCGGTTCCCTCTTGAGACTAAGGTCCCCTCCAGAAAGACGACCTCGAGGGCGGAGCTTGAGAGGTATCTCTCACTCCTTACACCGGCAGACGGCCGCGACGACGGCGAGGTTGCCGAGCTCTTCGCGGGCAGGGTTTCGAGATCCTCAATAGTCATACTCCTAACCAACCCACCCACTCCAAACCTCAGAACGGTCGAGAAGATTATAGCCGCGTGCCGAGACGCGGGAGCCACATGCCATCTCGTGCTGCCAGAGACCTCGAGCTACGTGGAGGATGGCCCCACTTGGCGTGCCCTGCTCCGCATAGATAGGGTCTTTAAGGACTCTTGGCTGAGGCGGGCCGGGGGGGTCGAGGCTGTGATGGAGCTGAGGCGCGGAGAGGCTTACGAGATCTCTGAGAGGATTCTGAGGCGTAGGTGACGGGGCTTTGAGATTGCTGGATAAGCTGCTTCTGCTTGCGCCTGCGCTAGCCCCCCTGGCGATAGGGGCCGAAGCGTTCCTCACGGTCTCGCCCACACTCTTCCTCGTCCTCGGCTTCCTCTCACTCGTCTCAATCTACCTGCCGGAGAAGACGCACCTTTGGATTATCCCCCTTATCTATGTTCCAGCCCTCTTCAGCCTCTACATGCTTGTAGCGAATAAGCAGCCTGGCCCACTGATCGAGCTAGCGAGCGGCTACCTCGTCAGTATACCCTTCCTCACCACCGTCGGGACGCTGCGCGCATCTACGCCCCGCTCAGCCATCTCAAGCTACATCTCGGCACTGACATCCGCCACCTTGCTCTGGATGCTGGCCCACCACTCCACTTCTGGGCGCCCAGAGATCTTTGTAGCGCTGATCAACATGCTCGTCGGGAGAGAGAGCTGGGAGCCCCCCACACTGCCACAGACCTACGCCGTCCTCACTGCTATCTCGACGCTGGCACTCATAGTACAACTGGGCAGGCCACGCGGTTTAGCGTTCTCGCGGGAGTTCTCGAGGGCCCTGTTCTATTCGCTCACCGCCGCAAGCATAACCACGGCCCTGCTCGTGCTATACTCAGTAGTCTTCACGGACTCCACTCCACTCGCACTGCTAGTGTCGGCTGCCCTAACCTTCCTAGTAGTTGGCTACTCTGGGGCAACGGCGAGATGGAAAGACTAGCTGCACCGCTGCTGCTTGCCGCCCTCCTCCTCAATATGCCAGCACCCTCTAACTCGCAGGGCGGGGGCCACATACTCATAGGCTATGGTGGAGACAAGTACATGCCCTTCCTGGACGGGGCCGTATACACATTTCTAGCGGGAGAGAGACTCTATGTACTAGCCGTCGACAGGGACCTCTCGCTCACACTCACATTCGAGGGTGGTCGAAGCTACTCATTCCTCGCGAGGCATGGTGAGCCGCAACTTATCTGGGAGTTTAGGGGGGAGGACGTCGGCACAGCGATACTCAACATCCACGGCCTCGGCTCCGCTAGCCTGAGGGTCCTGGGGGTCGAGGAGGCCACGGCGGGTTGGATAAGAGTCTCCAAGGTGGGCGATGATTTGCTGGAGCTCAGCATAATCGGAACTTCACTCTCAGGCTTTGAAACGCATGAGGCGAGGCCCGCTCCAGCCCGCATAATAGTTTCGCCGAACTCGACAATAGCGGTACCTCTCCCACCCAGGACCCTCTATGCACGCGTCCTCCTCAAGTATAGGGAGGACATCTCGCTGAGCGGATACGTCTCAGACCTATACCTGACCTACAGCGCCGAGTCCATAGTGGCGGAGTACAACTACACTGGGACTATAGACAGTCCTTTAGCCGGCGGCGTCAGAGTCAAAATTCCTGAGATTGGGAGGCCGGGGCCTGGAGGCTTGATGCCCCTCAGGTATGGAGTGCTGGTAGTTACAGCCCAATACGTCGGTCAGGGCGGCCCTAGGAGAGAGCAGAGCTGGGAGGTTCTGGTATCGCCAATCCTCGAGAAGGCGCCCACCGTCTCTGAAACTACGAGGATCAGCTTGGACAAGCTCCTCCGCGAGGGAGTCGAGGTCGTCCTCGTCAACCTCTCAAAGCAATCTTTCGAGAAGAGGGTTGTCAAGCCCCCCTACTATAGGGTGGCGGTATATGACGAGGGGCTGAGGGAATACGTCTCAGACTACTCGCTAGGCGTCCCGGGGTATCTCTCGATCCGCAACGACTCGGAGACCATCCTCATACCCGCCACGATCCCCGTCGCCGCGCTCAGCCCCGAGACCCTCAAGGTCGCCCCAGAACTCACGGTCTACAAGATCAGGCTGTCAGGCGCGGTCGGGCAGGTAGCTTTTGATCCAGACTCACTTACGGTGCTGAGGATTCGCGGCCGGGAGGTGGGCGTCTCGGTCAGGCTCGCAGCCGGGTACCCCGTGGCCGACGCGGCAGTCTACGTGAACGGCAGCTTTGCAGGTGCGGGTGGCGTGCTGAGACTCAGGCTGCCTATCGGGCTCTACAACTTCTCGGTCACGACGAGCTATGGCGCCGTCTCGCGCGTTGTCGATATCTCGGAGGAGGACGAGGTGATTCTGGTGCTGCGGGTCCTCACACAGGAGACCCTGGCGCTAATGGTGATGCTGGGGGTTCAGCTCTCTTACCTCGGGCTTTTCCTATTGCGTCATCGGGGTGGGCTAATGAGGGCCCGCAGGGTAAATCCTTAGCTGGCTGCTGATGGAGGATCAGGTGCGGCGTGAAGGGCGCGGGTGCTGCGATCCTAAATACGTGGCAGGGAAGGGCCTCTGTGGGGGCCCTCGCCATCATGCTGGGCCTCTCCGTCTACGTCGTACTCGTCTTCCCATTGGACTACGGCCCCCGTTTCTGGAATAACCCCTCCCACTGGGCTGAGTATCCCAAGGCTGTCCCACCCGCCTGGAGTGGCCCGCCAGACGCCTTCCCCCACACAATACTACGCCTCGAGAGGACTTCGGAGGCGCCTGGCGAGTTCATCCTCTATGAGGCCGTGCTGGACCTCGCCGCCAGAGTGCCGCCGAACTCGGTAACGATCACCTTGAGAGGTGTGGAGTTCGGTGGCCGCGCGCCTCTCATGGTGTTAAGCATGTACCGCCCGGACGGCTTGGTGGTCACGCTGTTGGAGCATGTGCCGCCGGCCGGGAGACCCGGCGAGGACCCGCCCTATAGGAGGTATTTCGAGGAGCCTTTCCGCTTTTTCCCCACGGCCTCGCCGCAGGTTGTCAGGGGCCTGGCGGACGCCCTCTCCAGGACCTACGGTTACCCAATCTCGGTGGAGGAGGTCTCCAAGAGACCGGAGCTCTACCTCTTCAGCCACCCATTAGCCGGCGGCGGATACGAGATCGTGCGAGGCCGCTACCTCTTCAGGCTCGAGCTATACGGAAACGAGCCCGGAGACTCCGTCGCGGAGGCCCGGGTGGTTCTTGGGGGATCGGTCTTCGGGGCCATGGGGACTGATATACTCGGCAGGGACCTGGCCGAGGGCCTCCTATTCGGGTTCCCCGTATCCCTCTTTGTAGGGCTCGTCGCCGCGGGCATCGTCACGCTGATTGGGAGCGGGCTTGGGTTGCTGAGCGGATACCTCGGAGGCAGGGCGGACATCCTTGTCCAGAGGGCTGCGGACGTAACGGCGAACATCCCCCTCCTACCCCTACTAATCCTCCTCGCATACACCTTTAGACCCGGCCTCATCACGATCATACTCCTCCTCACACTCTTCAGCTGGCCCGGTCTCACAATACTTGTCAGGTCTATGGTGCTTCAGCTGAGAGAGTCTCAGCTGGTCGAGTCGGCCAGGGCTCTCGGCGCGCCAGGATGGAGGATCATGCTGAGACACATAGCGCCCCACGTGGCTCCCTACATCCTTGGGCAGGTAATGCTGGCCGTGCCCTCAGCAATCCTGACGGAGGCTGCTCTAAGCTTTATCGGCCTCGGAGACCCCCAGATACCCACTTGGGGCAGCATACTCGAGCTGGCCTTCAGGACAGGCGCCGTCTTCGTGGGCTACTGGTGGTGGGTCGTCCCCCCCGGCGCCCTACTCGCCGCCACCTCCGTCTCCTTCATACTACTCTCGCTCAGCCTCGAGCCCTACATCAACCCGAGGCTCGCCACCCGAGGCGGGTCCCAGCCAGGCCAGAGGAGCAGATAAATAAGCCCGTCCCGCAAGGAAGATGTATGCGAGCCCTACTCATTGCGGCTTCGGCTGCGATAGCTATCCTCCTGTGTCTTCAGGTGGCCCTAGGCCAAGCGGTTCAGACCCCCGGGACGAGCTACTCGACGGCCCTAGAGCTAACTCCGGGTGAGCATAGCTTCAGCATGGAGGCTGGGGACACGCACTTCTTCTACGTCAGGCTCGAGAAGGAGGACACGCTCTACCTGACTCTCCGCTCGGCTCCACAGCTAGACTTCGACGTCGCACTCGTCTCCCCTGACAGGGAGGTCCTCGAGCTCTCTCTGAGGCCGGCCGGCTTCTCCGAGAGAATAGTCTACAGGGCCTTCAGTAGCGGCGACTACTACATCGTGGTCTTCCCGTTCGGGGCCTCGGCCGGCTCCTACAACCTTCTGATCGAGGTTACGAAGCCTCGCACAGCTACGGCCACCACAACGAGGACATTAGTCGCCTACGTCACCGTCACCGAGCATGAGGTTAGAAACGTGATGGTCCAAGCCACCAGAGAGGTCTGGAGGACCGTGACAGTTTACTCGCAGCAGCCCGCCGACCAGAGCCAGTCCCTCCTGGGATGGTCGGTTCTATCCCTAGCCCTGATAGCTGTTGCGGTCATCCTCCGCGACGGCCTCATGAGTTCTCGCAGAGTGGAGAGAAAGGAGGAGGCCAGAGAAAAGGGGGGCGGGGAGGGGGGAGCCCAGGCCTAAGAGGCGCTACTGCACTACTTTGAGCTCGTTGAAGATGCTTGTGACGTCCGCCACCGGTCTAAGGGATTTTGTTCTGATGGGCTGCCACGCAGGAGCAGCCTCGAGATATACGGGCGCTATGCCGGCTATCCTCTCCTCGTAGGTGGGTGTGAAGGGGTCGTTGTAGAAGACCCCTATGGGTATCCTGTCGCCCCACTCGTAGGAGAGCCTTATCGCCTCTACACGTCTCTTGACCCTCTCCTCCTCGCTGTCCCTCTGGACCTCGGCGACGTATCCTGTCTCTTCAAGCTTGTAGAGTCGGGGAGTGGGTTTCTTACTCACTGGATCGATCTTGTCCTCGCCGGCAAACCACTCCTTGGTGTGTATGTCGTTGTAGGTGGGGCAGGGCTGGAGAACCTGGATGAAGGACGTGCCCTTGTGCTGTATGCCCTGCTTGATCAGCTCCTTAAGATGCCTCGTGTCGTAGGCGTATCCCCGAGCAACGAAGGTGTAGCCCGAGACTATTGCGAGGGCTATCGGGTTGACGGCGTCGTTAATGTTTGGCCTCGGCAGCGCCTTGGTCTTGAGTCCGCGCCTCAGAGTCGGCGAGGCCTGGCCCTTAGTCAGGCCATAAACACCGTTGTCATAAAGGATGTACGTGATGTCGACATTCCGCCTCCCAGTGTTCACGAAGTGTCCAGCGCCTATCCCAAGCCCGTCCCCATCGCCGCCGACCGCTATGACGGTGAGGTCGGGGTTAGCGAGTTTGGCCCCTATCGCGAAGGGGAGCGGCCTCCCGTGGACGGTGTGTATCCCGTAGACGTTGATGTAGTGTGGAGTCTTGCTTGAGCAGCCTATGCCCGAGAAGACGGCGGCCCTGTGGGGCTCGATCTGGAGCTCTGCGAGCGCCATCTGGATGGATGCAAGGATCCCGAAGTCCCCGCAACCCGGGCACCAATCGTTGAAGAGGGGGGTCCTGAAATGCGCGGCTGTGAGCTTCTGCGTGACCGTCATTCCTACCCACCCCTATTCGTTACCAACCTTTTAATATTTCTCGACAACACATCCTTCACGGCGTCGGCGACCTCCGTCGAGCTGAACGGCCTGCCATTATACTTGAGGATCCAGTTCGTCGGCCTGATCCCAGCCTCCATCGCTAGGAGCTTAGCCATCTGGCCGGAATAGTTCTGCTCTATATCGATTATTCTCTTGGCGCCGGAGAGTATCTCGGAGCAGGCCTCGGCGGGGAATGGGTGTAGAATCTTGAGCTGGAGGAAGGAGATCGAGTCGATGCCCTCCTCCCGGAGCATCTCGAGGGCGTCTAGGATCGGCCCCTTGGTCGAGCCCCAGCTGATTATCCAAGTATCGGAGTCCTGACCACCGTGTACAACAACCTTCTCCTCCGTAGGTATGCTCTCCTTCACGAACTCAAGCTTCGACATCCTCTTGTCCATCATCCTCGTCCTGATGACCGGGTCCTCGCTGATGTGGCCCAGCTCGTCATGCTCGTCGCCAGTGTTCCAGAAAATGGCCCCCCGCGTGCCTATTGGAGCCCTGGGAGAGATATTGTTGTCCGTGAACTGGAACCTCTTATAGCCGGACTTGCCGTCGAGGTGCTCATTGATTAACAGTCCTCTGTCAAGTACGACGTCGCCTATCGTGGGGATGTGTATGGACTGGGTGGAGTTGGCCAGAGACTTGTCGAGGAGGTGTATGACGGGTAGTTGGAACTTCTCGGCGTAGTTGAATGCCTTGATCGTGTCGTAGAAGGCCTCTTCCATGTCGCCGGAGGCCATGACTATGCGTGGAAACTCGCCGTGCCCCGCGAAGATCGTGAATAATAGGTCTCCCTGCTCATGCCTGGTCGGGAGGCCTGTGCTTGGGCCGCCCCTCTGGTAGATCGTTATCACTACCGGCACCTCGTTCATGCCCGCCCAGCCCAGGCCCTCCGCCATGAGCGAGAATCCTGGACCTGAGGTTGACGTGGCGGCCCTTACCCCCGCGAGGCTCGCCCCCACAGCCATGTCTATCGCGGCCAGCTCGTCCTCCGTCTGGACGACCAATATGTGGCCCTTCCCTGAGAGCTGCCTATTCTCCGCTAGGTGCGGGTATTCATAGTCGCCGCCGTCAACCATGTTCAGGTCGAAGACCTGCTTGTCCTCGAGGTAGACGCTCTCGTCGGCCGCAGGTGTTATGGGGTAGTAGGTCTGGAAGCGGCACCCAGCCACAATCTTAGCGATCCCCACTATGGATGTCCCGTTCACCAAGACTAGGTCTTGGGGAAGCGGACGGTTGGGGAGGCTGATTGGGAAGTCGTCTGAAAAGTTGCTCTTCACGTAATCGTAGACGACTTTGCATCCGGTAAAGTTCATCTCGACTACGGCCTTCTTTGCCCTGAAGGCATAGGTTAGGCCCCTGTGTAGCCTGTTTATGTCCGCCTTGAGGAGGGCGAAGGAGGCGGCCACAGCCATCGTGTTCACCATCCTCATCAGGAGGGTAAGCTGCTGTTCTCCCAGTATCTCGCCCGTCTTCTTGATGAGGTCCATGTAGGGTATTGGGTAAAGCTTGACCCCGCGCCTCTTCGCTAGAGTCAAGATGTCCTTTAAGGTCTCGCCCACACCCTCGTCTCTCAGCCATCTGCTTAGGTCTGTCTTCACCCTCTCCTCGATTGTCGGAATATTCTTGAGAGACTCTCCCTCCTGGCTCGCGTCGTATATTATCGCCCCGCCATCGACGACCTCGTGGGCGTGCCTGAAGACGGTCTCTGCGTCGAAGCTCGCCAAGATGTGTACGGGGTCGATCGTGCTCCTTACGGGCCTGTCTGAGGCTACGACGTTGAAGTATGAATGCTCGCCCTTAATGTTGGAGTAGTACTCCCTCTTCCCAAAGATGTAGTATCCGGCTGACGAGATGGAGTATGCGAAGAGGTTTGCGGAAGAGTCGACTCCAGAGCCTTGGGCACCACCTATCATCCAGCTAAGTAAAAACCTGCGTCCACTATCCTTAGACATCTAGTTCAAATCTATGCTTACCCACACCATTATTTAAGATAATACTCGTAACAGGGTTTTGAGACCAAGACCCGTAGTATCCTAGTAAAAGATAACTGCTGCGGGTTGAGGCGGAGCCTGACGGTGGTTTAAACCCGGATATATATTAAAGAAAGTTAAGGCTCAGCCCCCTTCTTTCCCTTTCCCATCTATAAATTATGGGGGTATTACTCTATTGTTGTGAGCACGAGGCAGGCGGAGGCCAAGGAG
>JAVVGN010000045.1:0-15992 GCA_032249095.1 Candidatus Caldarchaeales archaeon
GTAACAACAGCATCAATAATCATACACCTAAGATACGGAATTTAGAGATGAGTTCACTGTATAGGTTGCACCGCTTTCGACTAGGAAGTGGGCCTCCTCCTCACCTAAGGGTCCCCTAACCCTCCCCGCGATATACGTTATGCCCGATCCCTCTCCCACACCATCTCTAACCTCCCCAGCGTATTTAGCCCATTATTCACTGTAGCCGCCAGTATGCCCGCTTCAGGATTATCCCTCGTAGAGTAGCAGGCCCGTGAGGGCGCGTTTGCGCATTTCATTATCAAGTAATCTTTACGCATTTCATTATCAAGTAATCTTTATATTAGTCTACCTCATATCTGTAGGTTGTGATGACATCCTACGTCACCGTGTCGGCCAAAATCCCGCGGAGATTAAAGGAGTTGCTGGACAGGTACAGGGTAAAGCCCGGGCCCGTCATAGTCAGCGCCCTTGAGAGGGAGGTAAGGAAACGCGCCTTTGAGGAGCTTGAGGAGAAGACCCGTGACCTACGGGAGAGGCTCCAGCACATAAGCGACGAGGAGATAGCGCGGCTGATACGCGAAGATCGGGAGAGAAGATAGGGCCATGTTTCTGTTCGACGCAAGCGCCATTGCTAACCTAATCAAAAGAGGCATCTTCAGCCCGTTGGCGGATGGGATGACACTAGACCTTGCGGTCTACGAGGTGTTGAACGTTGTGTGGAAGGAGAACAGGATTCTCAGCGTTCTGGACGAGAAGTCAGCCGCCAGGCTCGTGGAGAGCTTCTCGGAGGTCTTCGCCGTCGTACCTGTTGTGAGTGTCAGGGGATCGGAGAAGCAGGTTTTCGAGCTGGCGGTCAAGGAGAACCTTACCGTTTACGATGCCGCATACCTCTACACAGCTATCAGGAACAGGCTTAAACTAGTCTCCGACGACGAGGAGCTTAGAAAAGTGGCTTCAAAGTTTGTTGAATCCTTGAGGAGCAGAGATTTGTAGCCGGGCCCTGAGAACAACGCAACTTAAAGACATTCTCTTCCCTAACTGCAGGGCTCTTCGCGGGCAGTCTCGGAGCCCCTCGAGGAGACTTTTGAGGATGGTCGCAGAGTTCCTTGCTGTGCCTTACTGGCCAAGGCAGAGTAGACGCCCTGATACAGGTTGGCGGACTGGGAATGGCTTCAGCCGCGCGGAGGTTTAGGCCGGCGGCGCCTATGGTTGTTTTGCTTCAGAGTGTTTTGGTGGCGATGAGTCCAAGCTGTATGAAGAGCAGCCAGGGGCTCGATGCTTTGAAGAGTTTCCATGAGTCTTCCCTGCTCCTCGTTCTGACGAGCTTGATGGTGTGGTGTATGAGTAGGATGGTTGGCGGAGTTGTTAATAGCAGAAAGTGTGTCGGGAATCTGAGGGAGAAGCTGAGCGCCAGCCATCCCGCCAGCAGCAGCGCGTTTGACGTCGCTAACGCCGTTATGGTTTTCTCAGGGCCGCGCGTCACCGGTAGCATGGGTAGCTCTGCGGCCCGATAGTCAGCCTCGGCCCTAATGGCGAGGGCCCAGAAGTGCCCCGGGGTCCAGAGAAAGACGAGTAGGGCTAGGAGGACTGCCTCCAGCCCTATTGTTCCCGTAGCCGCGGCCCAACCTGCCAAAGGTGGGAAGGAGCCGGCGGCGCCACCAATCACTATGTTAAGCTCGCTGCGCCTCTTTAGGATGATCGTGTAGACCATAACGTAGGACAAGAGCCCCATGAGGATCATGGTTGCTGTAAGTGCGTTGAATAGCAGCAGGGATGCTGTTAGGGAAGAGGCCGACATGATGATTCCGACGGCGAGGGCCTGGCGCGGGGTGATGCGCCCGCTGGGGACTGGCCTTTCCGATGTCCTCCTCATCCGAGAGTCTATGTCGCGGTCGAGATAGTTGTTGAGCGCGCTCGCGCCTCCCGACGCTAGGTATCCGGCCGCGGCTAGTAATACTGCCCCGACAGCGCCTCCGCCCCCCAGAACGAAGCACGAGATGGCTGATCCGACGTTGAGGAGGGAGATCTTTGGCTTGGTCAGCGCGACCCAGTCAGCCAGGCTTGCCATGAGCCACTACACCGGGGATTGGGGCGGGCTCCCGAGACACACTGGACACCTCCGCCCCAAACATAGAGTGGGTGGATGGTTAAAAAATTCTCGTTGTATTGGGCGCGTCCAACTGTTACTTAGTGCTTTGCTTCTCTTCTATTTATGCTTTGTAGGTGGGATGTGAGGGCTTATGACGTTGGGCTCCTGATGGCTGGCTTGGATTATGTCTTGGACTTGATGGGCTTTGACTCTAGGTTTGTAAGGCTAGCTTGAGGTATGCTGAGAGCCTATCCCAGACACACCTAGGTGTCAGGATACCTAAGTCAACACTACGTTACTGGGAGGCTAGGCATGGGGACGTGGTTGGGGAGGTGTTGAAGGCGCTCCTAAGGCTGCTGAGCCTCATGGATTACGACTACTCGGTGGTAGACTCGACGAGGTTTACGGATTGGCTGAAGGGCCCTCATGAACTATTCATAGATGTTAGGGTTTTTGATGCTTGGGCCCTCGTTCGAGGCTTATTATACTGTAAGCCCAGTAGCGGCTGTTTACGTCGCATATCCAGGCCCTCGTGACCCCCACGACTTTCCTCCTGACTATGAGCCCCTTTGGATGTATGTATAGGGTTAAGGCGTCGTGGGGCTGGTCCTCCTCCTCTACTGCCCGCGATCCTATGAATACTTTGCTTTGTACCGATCGCTACACGTACATATACACCGCGCTAAAAATGTTGGGCGTTTGAGGCTCGTGCGTCTGCCCCGGCTATAGTGTTATGCTCTTCTCCTTCATCTCTTTTGCGGCCTGCTCGATGGATTTTATTATGTTTATGTAGCCTGTGCATCTGCAGAGGTTTCCCGAGATCCCCCACTTTATCTCTTCACGGGTCGGGCTTGGATTCCGCATCAATAGGCCCAGCGCGGCCATTATCATGCCCGGTGTGCAGAAGCCGCACTGTAGGCCGTGGTTCTCCCAGAAGGCCCTCTGGAGCGGGTGTAGCTCCCCATTCTTAGCCAGACCCTCTATGGTCAGGACCTCCATGCCGTCTGCCTGCGCTGCGAGCATGGTGCAGGACTTGACCGCCCGCCACGTAGCCTCGCCCGGGCCCCTGATCAACACTGTGCACGCGCCGCAGTGGGAGGTGTCGCACCCGACGTGGGTTCCGGTCAGGCCTAGGATGCTCCTGAGGTAGTGTACTAGGAGGAGCCTCGGCTCAACGCTGTGGGTGTATTGGGCTCCGTTCACCTTCAGCGTTATCTGGACGGGGGAGGGTGATGGAGCCGCTCTAGGTGATGGGCGCCTAGGCAACTGTCGCCACCTCCAGTGTTAATCCGGCCCGGCTCAACGCCTCCTCCAGGGCCCTCCTCACTAGGACCCTCGCCAGCCACTTCTTATATTCGGCGGAGCCCCTCAGGTCGCTGACCGGCTGAGCCGGCTCGGCCGCAACCTCCGCGGCCTTCTCGATCAGGTCGCGTGTAGGGGCCTTGCCTCTCAGCATCCTCTCAGCCCTGTCAGCCCTGTAGGGGGTTGGGCTGACCGCGCCCACCGCTATCGAGGCGGACTGAACGCTGCCTTTCTTCCCAGGCACGACGACCGCTGCCACGTTCACCGTGGCGAAGTCTCCCGCCTTCCTCTCGAACTTCTGCCAGGACCAGCCGTGACCAGGCCTCGGCTTAGGCACCACTATCTCTGTGACGACCTCGTAGGGCTTGAGGGCGGTGGTGAAGGGGCCCTTGAGGAAGCGCCTGATGGGTATGACCCTTCTGCCGGAGCCCTGAACGACGATGCTCGCGTCAAGCGCCAACAGAGCGACTGGCCAGTCGGCGGCCGGGTCGTTATGGGCTACGGAGCCTCCGATCGTCCCTAGGTTCCTGACCTGCATGTCTCCTATCCATCTAGCGGTCTCCGGGAGCAAGGGCACGGTGCTGCGCAACTCTTCGGAGAACTCAACCTCGCCATGGGTTGTGAGGGACCCTATCCTTATCGTCCTGCCGGAGTCCTTAACGTAGGAAAGCATGCCCTTGAGGTTTTTCAAGTCGATAATTATCGAGGGGCTGAGGATCCGGAGCTTCATCATCGGTATGAGGCTCTGGCCCCCAGCCAGGACCTTGGCCTCATCCTTATGTTGCCTGAGAAGAGTAACGACCTCGCGCAGACTGCTCGGAGCATAGTAGCTGAACTTCCTTGGATACAAGCGCTCCCTTCACCTGTGGCAAGACTCTTTAGATTCACGGTTCTTATATGTTTTATCTGGGGCTGCGTTGGGTCGCGAGGGCTTGGGGGCGGGAGAGAGTGTTTATGAGGCGTCGGAGGATACTTGGTTGCTCGAGGTCTCGCTTCTGAAGCTCGATTGTAGCGGCCTCGCGATCGATGTGGGATGTGGGGGCGGCGACATTGCACTCACTCTTCTCAAGCGGGGTGGCGAGGTGGTGGCGCTTGACATCTCGGAAGAGGCTGTGAGAGTTACGGCCAGAAGGTCCGCGCAGAACAGCTGGAGACTCCACGTCATGGTGTGCGACAGGCTAGCAGCCCTAAGGCCGACGGGCCGTATATCCGTCATAGCGTGTAACCCTCCGTATCTCCCATCGGAGGAGCCGGCCGACAGGGCGGTGGACGGCGGACCCTCAGGGGCAGAGTTCTCGCTCGAGCTGATCTCGCAGGCAAGGCCATTCCTAGATAGGGGGGCCCGCCTTGTCCTAATCACCTCCACCCTCGGCGGTGAAGACGCCATACTGGAGGCCTGTAAGAAGATAGGTCTCCGAACGGAGATGCTCGGCTCTAGGAGGCTCTTCTTCGAGGAGCTCCACTGCTACCTAGTCGTAGGGCGGGATACTGGGCCGGAGAGGTGGAGGCTTATAGCTCGGCGAGCCGCGTGATGACATCTCTATAGATGTCTTTGGAGGCCATGTCCTCTATCAGTAGAATGCCGTACTGGGAGGCTAGGAACTTCGCGTCTTCGCTAAGCTTCCGCATTGATAGGAGGGCGACCCTCTCGAGTCTCAAGTCTGACTTGACGAATATGAGTCGTATTATGCTGTTGACGGACAGCCCCTCACCTAGGTCTTGGAGGAAAAAGACTGCGCGGTCAAGCTTACCCTCCCTCCCGAAGAGTAGGTCGATGCGGTGCGTCACCTTGGAGGCGCCCACGACCCTCGAGTTGACCCGCGCCTCGAACCCCCTTCTTCTCAGCTCCTCCGCGATTGTCCGCATGGGCTTGCTCCGCTCCTGTAAAGCGTTTATTACCTCGGGGTTTACTGTGTATCTGTAGAAGGTCCTGAACTCGAAGCTACTCATGTCGTAGTCTATGCCACATATTAGGCACCTGAAGGTGATGTTGGGGTCTAGGCTCACCTCGTTGCAGTCGAAGCACGTGAAGAAGGTTGAGTGGACCTTGAGGACCTCGGCCCCACCCTCCTCTAGGGGGCTCGCGGTTATCCTGACCTGGGAGCCACATCTCGGACAGATCGTTCTCTCACCCGCGACGAAGCTGGTCTCCGGGCCGAGGTATCCGCAGGCCTCGTGTTGCATGACCCTCTGCCTCCCAATATTTACCGAGCCGCACGCCTTGCATCGCAGATTCATCGTGTGAAGCGCGCTCTGGCAGTGGGGGCAGACGATCTTCTTGAACTCTACCCCCGCGACCCGCACAACGTTCTTGTCCTGAAGCCTCCTGAGCAGCCGCATGACGATACCGGTCTCCACGCCGAGCCTCGACTCGATTGAGGGGAAAGACCCGCCCTCTGGGGAAGTGTTATTCGGGAGGGGGACGATCTCGCTCAGCCCCTCATCAACAATAATGTCGAGAAGCATCTCCTCAAGCTCGTCTAGGCTGGGCGCTGGGGTGGCGCGTGCCGTGATATCTACGCCCTCCTCCTCACGTAATGCGCCGGTCTCCACGAGGGGCGGCCCAGGCACCTCCTCCTCAGGGGCCGCTGTCTCGGCAGGGCCGGACTCCGCTGTTTCGCCCGTAGACTCCGCGCCGGCAACCTGTGGTGACGTGGCTGGGGCCTGGCTCGGCTGGGCGGTTGGCTGTGGAGCCTCCATGACGGTTCCGCCTGAGGGTGGGGGCGCGGTCGGAGTCGAGGGCTGCTGCATAGCGGCGGACTCCATCTGAGTCTGCGGCCTCGGGGCCCTTGCAGCGACTAGGTAGAGGATGGTCGGCTTGAGCCCGTACGCCACGCCAACCCCGGCCGTGATAGCTAGATAGGGGGCCAGGGGGAGAATAATCCCGGCGATGTCTGTCGCTGGAGGGGGTAGGATAATGAGCGCGACGACCCAGCCGGCGGCCGAGCCTACGAGGAGTATGACCAGCTCGCGGGCGAGGCGCCACGATATAAGCCCGTTCAGGACTCCCAGCAGGAGCCCCGTCGACAGGCTGGACAGGAGTCCCCGGACAGACGCCTCGACGGCGAGCGCCGCGTATATGATGGGTTGGAAGAACCCCCACCCCACAACCCAGAGGACAAACGAGATGGCTAAGGCAAGCATCGTCCGGAGGATTAGGCCCGAGACTATGCTCATGGTGCTAACGACACCGCTGACCGAGAATTACCAGTTCATGGTATATGAATCTTTTGGGCGATGTTAAACAAGCGGTCTCCAGGGCGTGCTCACCCCCCACACTCTAGGGCCTGCATCTCGGTCGTCTGTATGGTCTCGATGGAGACGACGGGGACCACCACTGTGATGATCGTGATGGTTGAGGTCGTCACGTTGAGCGATCTGACGAGGGTTTCCCTCCTGAGGAGGCATACGTCTATGTAGCCCGTCGTTGTGAGGGAGGTCCTGGGGTCTGAGGTGTCTACTGTGAAGCTGCCGGGCACCTCGATGCTTCCCTCGGGGACGTGGAGCACGTACCTGTAATTCGTGGGCGGGCTGTAGGGTACCTCGCAGATGAAGACGGCTGATGCGCTATCACCCGGGTTAAGCCTCGATATGCGGACCTCTAGTGGGCTACTGCAAGTGAATCCCACCGGATCAAGCCTCACGGTTGCGTTCAGCGTGGGGCCGGGCACGGCAGAGTCGTAGGCCAGTACGAAGGAGATGTTGACGAGGGCGGTGGGGGTGTTTGTCGTGTTGAAGATTATCAGCCTCGGCACCGGGTTAGTGATCCTCAGTATTAGGGGCCAAGAGTGCTGGGTGACGTTGAAGCGGAGCAGGACGTGGCTGTCTACCACGACGCTTCTTGCGTAGAGGGGAATGATTGCTGCCCAGCTCCCGTCGTTCCTCATCACCTCTGCCATGACGTTGTACCTCCCGGGAGCGACGTTGAAGACGAAGACCTCTTCCCTCCCGATCCTACCCGTGCTGGACCCTAGATCTCGAACCTCGACGTACCTCTTGACCCAGAGCTCGGCCCTGCAGAAGTCTAGGCTGCTCTCGGATGATGATGGGAGAACGCATCCGTCGCCCTCCGTAGCCACCCTGACGCGGTAGACGCTGGAGACGCTTAGGTTGGTCAGCGAGATCATGAGGAGGTAGGGCAGCTTCTTTGGGCCTATCTCGTAGGGCGAGACAAAGGAGTTGCCCCTCGCGGTGGCGAGCCGCACCCTGATCAGCTCGTTCGGCTGGAGCTGATAGTTGAGCCTCACGACGCTCCTCTCACCCGGCGCGAGGATTATGGGTTGTTCCGAGGCCCTGAGGACTCCGTTGATCGTACTCTCGATATAGATGGCTTGGACCGTGGTTTCTATCGGCGAGCTGTTCGTGATGTTGAGGACGGGCTGGTATTGGCCCGGCGAGTCGGCGGCGCTGCTCAGGGTGAGGGACATGTCGAGCTTCTCCCTAAGCTTCTCAGCCTCAAAGATGAGGCGCCTGTTGACAGAGTCCATATACATTGTTTGGAGCTGCTGCATGTAGATCCACATAGGTATCACTATCGTGAAAAAGACGAGTAGGCCGATGACTGTTCCCAGGACCGCGGAGACGCCTGCCCCCTTCCTACGAGTTCTCGCCATGGCTAGTTGTCACCCCCTATTTTCGTGGTGGTTGTGGTAGTGGTTACCGTGTATGTTTGCGTTGTAGTGGTTATGACTGTTGTGGTGACGGTGGTGAGTCTGTATGTCCCGAGAGTCGTTGTTGATGTCGTGCTCACAGTTGTGGGCGTTGTTAGCGTCGTCACGGTTGTTACAGTCGTCGTCTGAGTCGTAGTCGTAGGTCCATAGACCGTGGTGGATCTCGTGGTTGTCGTAGTCAACACACGATACACAGTGACGGTTGTAGTCGCGGTGACACTATTTGTCAGGGTTCGGACAGTGGTGGTAGTTGTGGTGGTTATTGTTCTTATGACTCTGGTCGAGAGGGTGCTTATGGTTCTGGTCGTAGTCGTCGTCGTGGTGGTTGATGCCGTGGCCTCCCCCGATAGCACAGTCGTCGTCTCCGTCGTCGTTACATAGGTGGTTGTTGTTGTCGTTACGGTGGTGTATGTAGTCGAGGTTGATGTCCGCGTCCTAGAGCCCTGTGCCAAGACCTCTCCAACGTGTGCCGAGAAGCCGATCAATACGATGAGCGCCAAGACGGTCACGAGAGCCGCGGCATCCCTCCTCAGAGGGCCTTCACCTCCATCCTCCTCGCTAGGCGCCAGAGCAGCGGCGCCAGACCAGCCGAGGCGGCGACTGCCCCGCCCATAGCCATCAGGGCCTCGTAGCCGCTATTAACCGTTCCAGCCCCCACCGGAAGGACCGGTACTGCCCCTCCGGCCCTGCTTATGGTAGTGGTGGTCGTGGTGGTTGTGGTCACGGTGGTCCGCGCGGTGGAGGTGCTTGTGGCAGTAGATGTCACCGTGTAGGTGGCGGTGTAGGAGGTGGTGGTTTGGGTTATGGTCGTGGTGGCGGTGGGGGAGTAGAGGGTGCTGGTCTGGGTTGTGCTTGAGGCTGTCCTGACGGTGGAGGTGGTGGTGTAGCTGGTCGAAGTTCGTGCTAGGGTGACCCACTGCGTTGATGTGTAGCTGGTGAACGTGGCCATCCTGGTTGTCACGGTCGTTGTGGTGGTAGTGCTTGATGTACTTGTCGAGATAGTGGTTCTGGTTGATGTTGTGGTTGTGGTAGACGTGTATACGGTCCGCGTAGTAGTTGTCGTTGTCGTGCTGGTCAGCGTTCTAGTGGTGCTCGGCACCGTTGTGGACGTGGTTTTCGTGGTCGTCGCCGTAGCTGTCGCCGTCACGGTTGTCGTAAGAGTAACCCAAACAACCTCGACATCCGTTACGTCTACATACTCTATGCTGACCTCGTAGAGGTTCAGTATCGAGGTTGGTGGGTTCAGGTGGTAGGTCCCCTGGGAGACTTGGTACATCACTCCCTGGGGATCAAAGTCCAAGAGGAGCCGCCCACCAGTGGTATAGCTGCTGACGCAGTCCCGTATCGCTAGCGTGACTTGGACGGTGGCCTGGTCCGTCGAATAGGCAGAGACTAGGAAGCTGTTGGCAAGCCTATTCAGAAGATCTACATTGAGCTTAGCATAATCAGGGAAGATAACGTCTCCCGCCACATCAAAGCGCCATATCTGGGGGAGGATGGTGTAGTCATCGGAGGTGATTGACACGGTCATGGGGTACCGGAGCGTCTGCCCCGATAGGGGGACGCGGATCTCCATCGGCGGCTCGCCCGACACGTGGATCGCTCCGCCCGCTAGGTTTCCACCCCCATCCAGAATCTTTACATCGATGTTTGTGTCTAGCACTCGGTCGCTCGCCATCAGCAACCTCAGCTTAACCTCATTGTTCACCACGAAAACTAGCTCCCCGTTCTCCAGCGCCGCCGATTCCACTGGATCAACAAGCTCCACGAAGATCCAGCTGCTTGGCGGGGGGCAGGACTCGCTTAACCCCGCGCGGGGCGTAGCTGCCTCGAAGGACGAGACCTTGAAGAGCTCCGTCCTTAGGAGGGCCTCGATGGATCCCGGATCGCCAGGCCTTATGAGGGCTGTTGGTAGATAGTGCGCGGTAACCAGGATGGGGTCGCCCCTGCGGCATCCGGGGCATCTGAAGGAGACCTCCGCGACCTCTGCAACATTCAGCGTGACAAAGCGGGACGGGTCGAGGCCGCTATCGTAGGCGAGCGAGCCATTCCGATAAACTATTATGCGGAAGATAGTGATCCTCTCGTATCCTACGTTTCTAAACCTTGCCACCCCGTATCCAGCCTCCTCAGGGATCCTCCAGTCGGGGAAGTACACGTAGTCAGCCCCCAGCATCGACCTGAGGACGAGGCTATCCTTGTTGAGGCTCTGGACAGCCTCCTGCCTCCCGATAGACGAGTAGGAGGAGAGGAGTCCGAGCATGCCAAGCCCTATTGCGACGACCACAGAGAGCGTCATCGCTGTAGAGACAACGTCTGAGTCGCCCCTACGCGGCCCACGCCTCAAGAAAGTGTCACCTCAACGTGATAGATGTCGGTGATGTCGAGGGGCGCGGGCAGGTCGAGATACGTGGTATCCCACTGTACGCCGGCCGGGAGTGAGACGGTTCTCGACATGTCGGCAAGAAGGTTTCCCGCGCAGTCTCTCAGAACTAAGTTAAGCCGGAATGTTACGGGCTCGTCCTGTTTCCCTATCTCGACCTGAATGGTCGTCACGACGGGGTTGTCGCTGATGTAGGAGATGTACTGGGTGATGAGGCCGATACCGGAGACGTGGGCGCTGCGGTCTGGCAGCGCGCCAAACTTGAAGTGGCTCGGTATGGGTATGTAGGAGGACCCCACTACCGATAAGTCGAAGGGAGTGCCTATACCGATGACGCCCCCGACGAACTGCTCATATGTTACGCCAACCCTGAGGTCCGCAGTCAAAGTTTGGGAGGAGTCCTGGTCAGCGAGCTGGAACTCGAACTGTTGTGTGCTTAGCGTTAGGGGTCTTGCATAGCTTATGAGGACTGAGAAGCGGTTGTTCGGCGGGTTTGAAAAGGAGCCGGTCAGGAAGTTCGTCACGGGGTCAACAGATGTAAAGGCGGCCCACCTAGCCCCCTCCGGCAGGGCGCAGGGGCTGCCGATCCTCGTTCCGGGATAAATTATAAGCGTCTCGACATACCGCATCTCGTCCGCCGACAGCTCGGGGTTTGCGTTGTCGTACAGCGCCCTAGCTATGTACCAGATCCTTATTCTGGTTCTCTCCCCGAAGAAGCAGGAGCTGCATGTTGGCAGCTCAGAACTCGTGAACTCGGCCTTCTCCTGGGGCGAGATGGGGTCGAGCCCGCCTGATCCACAGGCGACCCACCTAGCTGGGGGGCTGGGCCACGCGCCGCCTAGCGAGCCGTCCTGCCTTATGAGCTCTATTCGGGTCACACACAGGTCTAGGGGGGAGATGTTTCTGAGCACAATAAGCCTCAGGTCCTCCCTGGAGGTGTAGCGGACCAGCTCGAAGGCCAGGAGACCGGAGGTCCTTACTAGGGCGATGCCCTTGTCCGTCTTTTGCGTCGTGTCCGTCGCATTGATGGCGAACCAGCTCGTGGCGAGGGATATGAGGATCAGCCCAACGGCTAGGGTGATTGCGGCCAAAATGACTGAGGATAGGACTGGAGAGACGCCGCGGGTCCCGTTGCCGGTTGTACGGCGCCTGCTAGACTTCAATTCTCGCCCACACGCTGGGCATGGGATATTGTTCCCCCTATATATGTGCGATAGGTCGCGTAGGGTGCCGGATTTGTCAATCAGTCTGGCTGATTAGCCGGATGTGCAATGACCGCTGTAGGCGTTTCGGCGGCCTGGAAAAGGTTGGCCATTGCCGGGGCGTTCGTTACCCCCGCCTCTGCGGCCTGACGGTTATAGATGTGGAGTCGCTGTCCGAGGGGTATGCCAGGCCGGATTCCTGGCCGGTCCCTGCGCTTGAGAGGGCGGGGATTGTGATGGTTATCGAGCCGGGGTTATTGCTCCTGAGGTCTGCGGCGTTTAGGTTGCAGCGGAGCGCTATTGTTGTTGAGCCCGGTGTCAAGGTATCTCCCAGTTGTATGCAGATGAGCGTTCCTGACTCGTAGTCTCCGGATAGAGTGATTGAGTTCTGTATGGCCGCATGGTTTATTCCGACGCCCTCGCCGGCCTGTGCGGGGAGTGAGAGTGTTATGTCGAAGCTGAATGACTCGCCCTCGAGGACCCTTGAGGGCGCAATGATTTCTAGGTCGATGGTTTGCGGGGTTATCTCTGTCCTCGAGAGTATGAATACGACGTTCCAGTAGTCGGGTAGGGTTACCTCGGCGGGATTTGTGCTTGGCGCGATGAGTCTCCCCGGGCCTATTAGCCCTCCGTTCTCTAGGAGGTAGACATGGAATGTTCCTGCTGTCGCTCCGAAGGATAGAGATATGTTTTCGTTGCTCGCGGTGGCCTTATACGTGATGGATCGTGGCTGTATGTCGGCGTCCCCTTGTGGGGATATGAGGATTGTGTACTGGTTTCCCCTCTTCATGTTGATTATGGAGACCGTGAGGGTGTAGGGGTAGAGGCCTGATGCGAGCCTGCCCCCGATGATGAGTACTGGTGTGGAGGCGAAGAGCCTTCCCCTCTCCGTGACCGCTATGAACTGGGCCCTCCCCGTAAAGTTTGTGAGGCATTGGTCTACGCGGACCGATGTGTTCCAGCCCGGCGAGACGTCTATCGGCGTCTGGATGCATGGGTCGCCGCCTATCGGTGCCGCCTCCTCGACATCCATGGCCCAGATCCTCTGGACCCTGATCATTAGTGGTGATGTGTTTTTGAGCACCAGCCTTATCTGGTTGCTCGTGGATGGGAATGGTATTATTGTCCCCTCAATCGCGATCTCGAGGCTCTCCGTGGCTCGGTCTATGTCTCTTATCCTCCTGTAGTTGAGCTCGTTGGAGTAGAGGTTGTATAGGGTTGACATGTATAGGTAGAGTGGGACTAGCGTTGTGAAGAATATGGCTATCGCTATCGCCACCCCGACCATCGTGGAGACTCCTGCCCTATCTCGCCTCATACCTAGCTACCTGGGCTGACATTACGTTTCTCGCTGGGTCTGCACTGCTGTATAGGTGCGCGGGCATGTACCAGAGCTCGACTATGTATGGCGGCTCTCCCGGATATCTCTCGCATCCCTGTATGGTTTCGAACCTGTCTGGGGAGGCGGCGACTATGGTTGGCTGGATGTTGTACCTTATGCCTGGTGAGGGCCGTGATTTAGGGTAGATTGTGCAGCTGATGACTATTACGTCGTTCATCCCGGGGTTGGAGACCCAGACGGCGTTGGTCTGGAGCGAGGCCGCCTCGACTACTAGGAGGATTCTGTGCTGGGAGATCATCCTGTCGTATTCTCTCGATATCTGTGTTCCCTGGCTCGAGACGTAGCCGAGGGAGAGCGCCCAGAGGGCCACGCCCAGTGTGACGACGCCCGCGAAGAGGAGGATCTCGCCTAGGAGTATTGTGTCGCCTCTTTTGTTTCGGGGCTGGCGCCTCCTACACATGGGGTTGATTGTCGCGTCCATTTACTGATTGTCAGTTTTGGTGGGTCTGATATAAGTTTTCTGAGGTGTTTGCCGGCTCTTTATAAATGGTTTTTAAATAGTGGTAGTTTTGTGATTAACAGTTTGTTTGGTCGGCCTTGTTTGGTCGAGAGTTGGGGCTGGGGGGCGTTTGTGTCTCTGCGGTAGAGGTATTCTGCGAGTATTACGATGGCTGCTGTTAGGGCCGCTGTGAATATTATCATTGCTGCACCCTCGAGGAGCCACTGGCCCTGAGAGTAGTTGTATATGAGTGTGAAGATGAAGTCCCAGTATGGGAAGCCTAGGTTCATTACGACTGCGAGGGGGGCGAGGGCCGCGGTGGCCACTATGGGGTGGAATGCGAGGCGTGTGGGGCGGGGTTCGTCGCTGTTGGGTCTAAAGGCTATCTGGGCCGCCAGCATGGCTAGAAAGGGGCCGACTGGGTAGAAGTAGTAGGGGTAGAACTGGCGTGCGAGGACGCCCTGCAGCATCCCGGACCAGTTGGCGGTCCAGTAGTTTCTCGGCAGCAGGAGCATGGTTAGGACTGAGGCGGAGGCGGCTACCGCGAGGTTTGCGGGTATGTGGAGCCTTCCCTGGAGCGCTCTGTAGAGGATTACCGCCAGCGTGACGAGGGGTGTTATGAAGGGTAGCGTGTTCCAGAATACTTGACCCATCCCGAGGTATGAAAGGATGTACCACGGAAGTGATTGGGGGACTCCGATGACGAAGGGGCCAACTATTGGTGATAATGGAATATTGTTAAAGGTCAGGTGACCCTCGACGGTTGTCTTGATTGTCTGTTGTATCCAAAGCCAAGGATTCAGAGATAATGAGATAATTGGCGGGAACATGTATAAGGCTAGGCGTTTAGGATTAAGCTGATGATGTAACAATAAAAAGAGTGCGAGGACTATGATGAGGATTAGAAACGTCAATTTGGTGAGAACCGCCATAGATGCGAACACCGCAGCCAATATAAGATCTCTCCGCCTTTTACTTCTGTACAAACAATATACGCTTGTTACTGCAAATAACGTACCTATTGAGTCGAGGTATGCTGTAGAATATTGTATTAGGAAGGGGTCAAGTGCTGTGAGAGATGCCGCAACTAATGCTGCTTTATGAGAACGTTTTTTGACAAGCATGTATGTGGGGATTGTAGTCAGACTGGAGGCTAAAATGGGTGCTAAAAGTCCTGCCTGAGCGTGACCAATAATGGGACCTATTGTGCTGGCTGTCAATCCGGTAAGTATCATGCCCAGCGGTGGAACGCCTGTGTTTATTCCTGCCAGCGCTGTGATGTTGAGTGCTTTGATATTTTCGATGTATTGTATTCCGAAAACTGTATAAGTGTCTACATCGAATATGATTAGAGATGAAGCTCCCCACCCCGGGTATATCCACGTACTGTAGCGTAGAGTGAATCCAAATGTGGTTACGAGCAACAGGGCAATTAAGTATCTCTTCGAAAACCATCTGTGCCTACACATCTTTCAGTATCCAAACATATTTCCCCTGTATTTATTTGGTATAGATAATGAGTGTGTACAGCTTATAACAGTTATAATCTTCTTTGTGCATTCTTGATGCTGGTCTTGATGCCTTGGCTTCTCGGAATAGTCGTTGTGTTATTAGTAGGTCTGAATACGTTGTTCTGGGGGTTTGCCCTTAAAGAGGTGGGTGATCCGGAGTTTAATCTTGGATTTATGCTAGAGTTAGTCTTCAATAGATGGTTCATGTTGGCTATGGTAAGCGGTTTTGCTGTAGCTGTCTTGAGTTACTGGGTGTATAGTGCTTTAGGTGTAATGCTTGGGAGGTTCTTCCTCTCCATATCTATTGTGTCTGTTTTAATCGTGGGTGTGTTTGTTCTCGGTGAAAAAATAAGCATAGAGCAATGGATAGGAGTGGTGCTAGTAACTATAGGGGTACTACTGATAGGTAGAGTATAGATTTCCTGCTACAGCTCCCAGACACAGGTTGTCCTAGGATTCTTACAAACTACTTCCTCAACTATCTTTGCCTTTCCTAAAACTTCTTCAATCATTTTTAGCGCTATTTCTCTCTTTTTATGCCCTTTGTCGTGAAACTGGACTATAATCGTTCTGACCCCAAGTGACGGCAGTAGCATAATCTCCTCTAGGACGGCGTGTTCGCATCCCTCACAGTTCAGTTTAACTACTTCCGGCCTGTACTCCTTTACTAGCTGTTGCAAACTATATGTTGGGACATCAAGCAGCAAATCACCTTTAGGGGCTCTCAAGCCATACGTATCGAGCCCAACCGATTGGGGAATCCACGGGACTGGTTCACCGACTGAGGCAAGTAGAGTAATCACGAGGAGATTTTTGCAGTTTTCGACAAGCACTTCATAGTGTTCCTTTACAGGCTCAACCGCGATAACCCTCTTGGCGCCCTTAAAAAGCCATAGTAGCACTGTGTCTCCTATGTATGCCCCTACATCAAGCACAGTCTTCCTGTCCACATTTACATCGAGCTCGTCTCCAAACTATTTAAGCTTCTTCTGAGCATGGTGTATTATGGAGT
>JAVVGN010000046.1:0-15579 GCA_032249095.1 Candidatus Caldarchaeales archaeon
ATCGGAGCCAACATATATTATCTCGGATCTGTTAATAGGTGCTGGGCATGGGGGTAAAGTTAACGAGAGAGGACATTGAACGCGCGTTGTCAGAACTTACCATCCTTGAGCAGTTTGTAGAGGAGCTGCAGGCTCGAGAGCTGACACTTGCGTCATCTATAGCAGAACATGAGAGGTGTTTAGAGCTTCTTGACGAGGCTGCGAAGTCCCAGCAAGAGATTACGGGACTCCTGCCGATCGGTGGCGGCGTGCTAGTCGAGGGAAAAATAACCAACACCGAGCGTTTCAGGGTCAACATAGGTCAGAATGTCTTCGTAGAGATGGGTCTAGAGAGGTGTCGCGGTTGGATTACGGCCCGTAAGCAGAGGCTTGAGCAGGCGAGACTCGAGACCTCAAGAGCGATAAGAGCTTACGCGGAGAGGATGGAGGCGCTTAGACGTTTCCTATCCTCCGTTCAGACAGCAATACGTGAACAACAGAGGGAGCAGGGGAGTCAGTAGGATGCTGGAGGGGCTTAAGAGGGCATTCCAAGAACTCACCAATAGGATAACAACGTCCCAGCTAGGTGAAAGTGAGCTAAATAGGATCATGGATGAGTTCAGGCTCCAGCTCATCTCGAGCGATGTGTCTCTCCCTACAGCAGAGGCTATAGCAGAGAGGATGAGAGAGATGATCAGCGAGATTAGGCTGCCGAGGTTTGGAGACCGCGAGGCCAGTCTCAGAAATGTATACTTGAGGGTGCTTGAGGAGTTTCTGTTAGAGGCCTCTCCTGAGGAGCTCCTCAAGGCAGTTGCGAGCCGCGCTACAACTGGTGCTAGACCATACGTGCTGCTTTTCGTGGGGCCTAATGGCGGTGGGAAGACAACGACTGTGGCAAAGATTGCGTACTGGTTTAAGGAGCGCGGAGTACGGTCCGTCATAGCTTGCTCCGACACTTTTAGGGGCGCAGCCATCGAGCAGGCTAAGGAGCTTGCGGCCGAGGTGGGTGTGAGGGCTGTGAGCCAGCGCTATGGTGCAGACCCCGCCGCCGTTGCAGTCGACGCGATACAGTCTGCAACCGCCAACAAGGAGCCTCTAGTACTCATAGATACGGCGGGTAGGGCTGAGACGAAGAAGAATCTGCTGGATGAGATGAGGAAGATTAGGCGCGTAGCTATGGCCGACTCGGTCATCCTCGTCCTCGACTCACTGACTGGAAGCGTGGCAGGTGAGCAGGCGCGGAGCTTCCACGAAAGTGTGGGCGTTGACTATGTGGTCCTAACTAAGTTCGACAGCGATACAAAGGGTGGACTCGCGCTGACGGTGTGCCACGAGATAGGGAGGCCTCTAATCTTCCTCGGTGTCGGGCAGGGTCTCGGCGACTTGATTCAGTTTAGAAAAGAGTTCCTCATAAGCCGCGTCCTATCCTAGGCTTTTCCGCAGCCGGCCCGCCCGGACGAGCTCAGATCTCGCATCCTGCAGATCTCCCTCTAGAAGGGAGATTAAGAAATTCTCAGCCGTGTTTGTGTATTTTCTCTCAGAGAGGGTGCGCGCCCCGGTTCTTACTCCGAGCATCTCCTCCGCTACCGCGACATCCTCCATGTAGCGTGGAATGAACCTCTCGACAAAGTCAGAACCTAGGAGCCGTATGAGGGCCTCCCCACCCTCGGCGAGCATCGAGAGGCTCTCCCAGCTTAAGAACCCACCCACAAAGTTGAGGTCGTGCAACATGTTTCTATGTAGCTCTCTGACTATGTCATACTCCTCCTCACTGAGCGTGCGGAGTCCTCTCAGCCCTATAATCTCTGGGGGCAGACCCAGCGTGTAGAAGATCGCTGTGAAGGGGATCGCCCTTGGGAGGGGAACTCCTTGGTACTGTCGCGAGTAGCTGAACAGGCCGATGTGAAGCTTTCTCGAGCGCCTCGGCGGAACCAACGTTGAGAGCTGGCTCACGGTTTGGGCCACCAGCTCGAGACACTCCCTATAATGTTGTGAGAGCTTTTGCGTCGCAGAGATGGCGAGTTCCTTGACGTCTCCTTCTAGCGATGAGGCTCGGCCCTTCGGCAGAGTTCGGTTAAGTCTTGATACCGCTTCAACCGCCTCAGAAATCTTGTAGTCATATTTGAACCCAGACTGGACCGTGACGGTCCACACACCCACATACTCCTCAACGAATTTCTCCACATTCGAGGGCGAGTTGTGTCCCCTGAAGGGTAAGCAGCCCGTGCCGATAATGGGGTATATCTGGATGCCCATTCTGTCTTCAATCGCGCTGCACTCGGCCAGAACGATCTTAGCCATGATAGTCGCGGGTATGAATCCATACATGAGGGCTGGGTCTGATCTCGCTATGAAGACGCGGAGATACTTGGGGGAGAACAGCTCGATATATTTCTGAAGGAAGCCGCTGACCGCAATTAGTGACTCGAAGTCCTCGATTAGCGGGATTACTTCGATGTCTTTGGGCAACACGTCTCCCACCATCTCCCTAAGGATGTGCCCCCTGAAGTCCACCATCTTGTCGATGGGCTCCACGACGGCCCTCTTGTAAGCCTCCTTAACCCTCACGAGGTCTATGTGGCTAGTGGTGAAGGGAAGAATTACCTCAAACAAGCAAGGGCCGTGGTCATCTCCGTAAAAGACCCTGCCCACATCATTGTGCCTCGGGATCGACTGGAGTGCCTCGAGGAAGACCTTACGCTCGGCCTCCTCAATGTAGGGATTCGGTATCCTAAAGGTCAGGAATATGTCGCGCCCTATTAGCCGCTCCTTGAAGAAGTCTGGATAGCTTGATAGGAGCTTCCTAAGTACGTGTGGATCAATATCTTTACCCTCAGCATCCCACATAACCTCCTCGCACCCATAGGTTGAGTAGGCCTCATAGGCTTCACGGACCTCAGCCTCACCCGCGATTACCTCACCATTCGCCCAGGCTGGAACGGACGCGTTATCGGGGTGCTGAGAACTCATTGTCCTCGGTATACGTCGCTCCAACCCACCACCAGCCATCACCCCCACCATATTACCATTAGCAAGAGGCACTAGCAGCCATTTGACGGGCTATTCATGGCTAAATATGGCCGCCGGCTACTCGCTGATCGGTGCCGGGGTACCCAAGCCAGGACCAAGGGGCAGGCCTTGAGAGCCTGTGGCCCCATCCGGCGGGCCGCGCGGGTTCAAATCCCGCCCCCGGCGATATTAGTTATTATTTTGATGATGATGTTTGTTGGGAAATGGTCGGAGGAGGGTGGCTCTTGGCTTAGTTTTTAGCCGCATCTTTCTCCTCCTAATAGTGAAGCCTACATGTTTGTAGAAGTTCCCGCTACAGCTGACCCGAATACATATGTGATAACAACCCTTGCTGATTATGTATTGCTTCCCCTTCCTACAATCATGTATTATAGATCCTCGTCGAGTACTAAGCACTGGCCCGAAAGACTCTACGCAAGGTCTCCTAAGAAGCTCTCTGATATATATGAATGGCTCAATGTTAGTGTTTGAGGCTCATATGCAACCCACTTCTCAACGCATCCTTTCGAGTCTGCGAAGCCCATGATGAAAGCCGCAACGCGTGTCTTATAGTGCTCAATATATTTCTTTAAGAATTCAAAGTGATAGTTTCCAATTAAGGCTTTAAATTACCCTCTAAGGTGCGTCTATTCGTACTCGCGAGGCTACTATAGGAGGTCTTCACTCTATAAACCAGTTATATTGACATGATTTGGACATATCAAGTGTTGTTTCGAGGTTCTTATATATGGGCATTAGAGGGGTGAAGAGTGAGAAGGCGCATTGGCGGAAACAGCCATCAAAGGCCTCCACCACATAACTTTAGTCACAGGTAACTACAAGGTTAACAACAGGTTCTACACAGCAGTCATGGGGCTTAGGCAGGTCAAGCTCTCAGTCAACCAAGACGACATATACCATCGCCACGCCTTCTACGCAAACCCCGAGAAAACAACGGGCAGCACAATAACATTCTTTGAATGGCCTCACCTCCCAAACGGAAGTCCGGGGCTGGGCTCACCCCACCACCTCGCATACCGTGTAAAAACGGTTGAACAGCTGGTCAGGTGGAAGAGATGGCTTGAAGAACATGGTGTTAAGACAGCGGGGCCTCAAACATATGGGGGCCAGGCATCCATCTACCTCCGAGACCCCGACAACGCGCTCCTCGAGCTAACGGCCCCAGCAGAGGACATAGACCAAGCCTATCTATGCGAGCTCCTCGAGGACACCGAGACACCGGCGGTTATAGACGCGGACATGAGGCTAACCGCCTTCGACCACGCAACCCTAATCGCAACAGATCCATGGATAACCCAGAAATTCCTCGAAAAATTCCTAGCCATCACCGATGTCGAGCTGACCTCTGGACCCGGCGGAAAAGCCTTCCTTGAGACTATGCATGGTGGTGAGGTATATCTTCGCTACAGCATCAACCCACTAGCCGACACCGGCGCTGTCGGTAAAGGCTCCATACACCATATAGCCCTTGCCGTCGAGACCGAGCAAAAGCAGCGTGAGATAATGAGAAGGCTGAACGCGGCCCATATCCCAAATTCGGGGATAGTGAACCGTTACTGGTTCAAATCACTCTACTTCAGGGACCCCGACGGCAACCTGCTCGAGATAGCCACGGTTGGCCCGGGGTACGAGGTGGATGAGCCGCGCGAATCACTAGGCTCAAAGCTCATTCTCCCACCATGGCTCGAGCCGCTTAGAAACATCATCGAGGGAAGGCTCGCAAGACAGGACGCAGAAAACCCAGCCAAATGGCCTCCAGAATACAGCCTACCAGACCAGACAGAACCCTAACAATCCAGCAAACCCAACCCCTCAAAATGCTGTCTAAAAACCTCCGCAACAACGTCCCTATCGGCATAAATTCTACGAAAGACCTTGACTCTCCATATCATCCAAAATCATTCCACGCATCCTTTGAGTCACCCTGCACAGCAACACCGGCCACCCTCACAAGATGGTCCTCAATCTTATGACTGGAGACAACCAGATAGTGTCCAAATAAGGCTTTAAATACCCTCTAGGGGCGACTATTTCTACTCGCGAGGCTACTATGGGAGGTCTTCAGCTATACAAACCCGTTATTTGAACACTATCCCGACAACAGACGGAATCATTATTGTTCAGAACGAGTGGGATGGAAGGCTGAGGACTTGGATGATACCCTCCATCGAGACGCTTAGACGGCTAATATACGAGGCCACTGCTGGAGAAACGCCGCCGAGAATCTACCACCCACCACCACCCAACTCGATAGTCCTAGAGAGGGAGCAGATAGAGAGGTTCCACATAGTTGCGAGGCCATAAGAGATAAAGACACAGAATGAGGAGGTGTAGTAACTAGTGAGTGGGTGTCTGCCGCGGGAGCCTCGGATAAAGCTGTACGGTGACGTTGTTGCCCTTCATAGAGGCGGTCTGACATATAGAGGGATCATCGGGGAGGTCTGGCGAAGATACGGAGTCAGGATCTTCAAGTCGCCGATAAGCTAGTGGCTACGTGGGGTGCATAGCCAATACAACGGAAGAAGGATACCTTCACTAGAATTGTCGAAGCCTTCCGAGGAGTTGGCGTACGTGATCGGTGTGGTCCTAGGCGATGGGTATCCTAAACTGAAAAGGCGCGTCCGCAAAGTCTACAACGACGTCATAATACGCCTTGAGGCTAAAGATAAGGAGTTCGTCGAGGAGTTCGCTAGGTGTCTTGCAAAGGTTCTGGGCAGGAGACCAATAAGGCCAAGATACGTGAAATCTTCAGGTAGGTATGTCGTCGAAGCTGAGTCTAAGACGCTATACGAACTCCTCAAAAAGCCAGTAGACCTCGAGAGGCTGAGGAGATACATAGAGTACTGTGAAAGATGGGTGGCGGCTTTCCTCAGAGGCTTCGCAGACTCAGAAGGATGTGTTGACAAGAGGGGTTACATATTTATCCTCAACACTAACCTTAGACTACTTACATATATTCATGGATCTTCTTAGGAGACTTAACATTGAATCTATGGGACCAATACTCAAAGCCACGCGGGGAACTGTAATACGTGATCCCAAGACGGGAAAGCAATACGTAACCAACATGGATTGCTACTATATCTATATTCGAGCCAGTAGTAACGCAAACTCCTACAAATACATCGGATTCACAATAAAGAGAAAACAACAACACATAGAAGAGTACATCAAGGAGAACCACAAGTACACCTACCCCTCCCCCAACCATTTCCCCCACACTCAACATACTCAAAATAATAACTAATATCGCCGGGGGAGGGACTCGAACCCTCGCGGCCCGTATAGGGCCACAGGCTCTCCAGGCCTGCGCATTGACCACTCTGCCACCCCGGCCCTACGATGGAATAGGACCTTAGCTCATTTTAGGTCTTCTTTTCTTCCAATAGGGGGGGTAAGTCCCTCTTGGGAGGTAAACCCTGTCAGTACGCGCGATGATCCCTCCTTCTCTCAACGCATCGTCAGTAGACTTGAGGGCTAGCGCTACGGCGACTATTTCTCCCTTAAGCGTGAATATTCCTACCCTGGATCCAGCGGTGATCCCCTCCTCTATCCTCGCCACTCCCGGCATTGCGAGGGGCGCCCCATGACAGATAGCGTCTACGGCCGTATCTATGACCTCAATTCTCGGCAGAAAGGAGAGAAAATCCTCAATAGGGCTGACAATCTTCTTGAGTTCCTCTTCTCTTCCATGATCCCTTTTTAGCCACTCAGCCTTCTGCACGTCCTGGATCCTTACCGCTTCACGCTCCGTCTTCTCAGCTATCCTCGTCCTCCTCAACTCATACATGTGAGCTCCCGTTCCGAGGAGTAGCCCCAAGTCGTGGCAGATCTTCCTTATATATGTTCCCCCACTCACGACCATTCGGAGTAATAGGTCACGTCTATCCCTCTCTAGTAGCTCCAGCTCGTATATCGTGCGGATCCGGGTCCGTCGCGCCACGTTAGACCTGACTGGTGGGGTCTGGTAGATCTCACCCAGAAACTGTGAAAGTGCCCACTCAACCTCGGGGTCTGAGGCCTCTCCGTGGAGCCTTACCACGCAGATGTACTCCTTGGGGCAGGAGTGTGCTTCCACCGACGCCTTAGTTGAGTCTCCGAGAAAGATAGGTAGGAGGCCAGAGACGGCGGGATCTCCCCACACGAGGCTCTAGGGTCCCGCCATACCCCGCCTTATCCACACCCAGTATCATCCGTATTCTATCCATCAATTCTTGGCACCGGGGCCCCCTGGGCTTGTCCAGCAGTATGTAACCCATCCGTAGATTCTTCTCGAGACTCCTGCTCCATGGATCTGACCCAAAACGCGCGTCCGTCTCGGCATCCCTCACTATTATCATCGATCTCTCCCTCATCCAAGGGGGCTCCCTGTAACGGAGCAGCAATCCTACCACCGCGATACCTCGGCCTTCCGCTTCACGTATTCAGCTAGGCCCTTCGCCTCTAGTGCCTTCAGTACCTCCTCGTCGGTGGAATCCTTCGCGATATCGATCTTGTGAGGGAGTGGTATGATGTGTCTCACGTTCACAGGCTTTCTCCGCAGCCCGCTCAGCGTCTTTGGACCAGTAACAAGTACTCTTTGCCCACCGAGCACGCTTACTATTACTCCTTTGCATCCTGCGTCCCGCCCTGCGATCTTAACGACTAATCTTCCAACCTCCATAGTCATTTCTCCGGAAAATGGGTTCTAACCGGATTATAAATTTCATCAGGTAGTCTGCCCCATCCTTTTTTAGCTCGTTCGTCCAAAGATTGTTGTGGCTGAGAGAGGCATTGTAGTTATAGTGAGCGGTCTAGCCGCGAGCGGAAAGAGTACGCTGGCCCGGAGGCTTGCAGAGGAGCTCGGTCTGAGGCTCTACTCTGGCGGCGAGGTTCTGAAAAGCATCGCTTCCAAACGTGGATTTAGCCCGACACCCAACCGTTGGTGGGAGAGTGAGGAGGGGATGAGATTCCTAACCCTTAGAGAGAGCGACCACTCTATTGATAAGGAGTGCGACGAGATGCTTCTCGAGAGGGCGAGAGAAGGCAATGTAGTCATCGACAGCTGGGTGATCCCGTGGCTTTTAGAGGGGGGTCTTAAGATCTGGCTCAAGGCCAGCCGGTCAGTGAGGGCTGAGCGCCTTTCCAAGAGAAGCGGTCTTCCTCCGCATCAGGCGGAAGGAATTTTGGCGGAACGTGATGATAGAAACATAAAGCTATACAAGGCCCTGTATGGAGTCGAGATTGGATCCGACTTTGAGCCTTTCCACCTAGTGATAGACACCTCATACATCAGCGCCGACAAAGTATTCTCCATCGCTCTGTCGGCCGTAAAGGCCTTCTATCCCTGAGCCGAGGCCCACTCTCTCTCCACCCACCTTACTATTGCGCTCTGAAGACAGCTGTGGCATAGATATCCACCGTATATCCTCTCAACGCGCTTTTCACTGTAGGATGACGACCACTCGTCGGCGATTCCGTGAATCTCTCTGCCACACCACGCGCAGGCCCTTCTGTTTCTCGTCATCTCCTCTGAAACTCACTTCTTCCGCGGGCTTTCTGAAATACCTTGGCTCCCTATTTGTCGGCCAAAAAACTTGTTTATGGGTAGGCTGACCGCGAAGAACGTTAAAAGGTACCAACCGAAGAAGAGTATCTTCCCTTCCGATGAGATAAAGGGTATTTCAAGTCCAGGAGGCATTTTCAACAGCTCTAGTCCTTGGTACCTAGCGTTAGCGTAGAAGAAGAAGCTAAAGAATATCGCCATAGAGAGGACCATGAGAAGCATGTTCTTGCCGAGAATTCGTGTCTGCATCCTCTGCATATATTCCTTCCTCTTCTCAAGTCTCTCTATAGCTTTCTTGTCCTTCTGTCTTAGAGCGGTCATTAATTCGCGGTTAAACCTCTGCACCTCCTGCATAGCCATCATATCCTCTTTTGTAATTATTACCCTCCTCAGAGCGGTAGATGTCAATGCAAGCAAGCTTGAGAATAGAAGTATCTCCCAGACAGCCTGCTGAAGCATCCCTACTCCTCACCCATGATCTTAGCGATCGCGGGATACATCTCTGCAACACGCTCCTTCACAAGTATCTGGTAATACTGGTAGAGAATACCTATCATGAGTAGCAGCCCGGTTCCGGTTCCAAAAGCGTTGACGTAGTTAGCGACGCTGGCCAATACCCCCACAATCACCGAGCCGATTATGGAGACTGTGTAGATGTATCTTCTGAGGATCGAGGCGATTATCGTGGGGGCTCTTCTAAATCCAGGCACCTGCATACCCGCCGCTATAAGTTGGTCCGCCACCCTCTCCGGGGAAAGACCGCCGACGGTTATCCAGAATCTGCCAAGCATTACGCAAAATCCGACCATGAGCGCCACGAACACGAAGGCCCTCACCGGGTCCTGCGACGCCTGCGTGAAGTTGTTTGGACCTAGAGCATAATAGGCTAAGCCGCCTGTGGGCTGTGGCTGCCCAGAATCTTGATCTATCGTGAAGGTGCCTAGCAAGTTCAGGATAAAGTTTGAGTTATCCTGATTATACCTGGACCATATGATGGATGACAGGTAGTATATGTTTGTGAAGACTGTTGAGGCAAATATCACGGGCACGTTAGAGACGTAGAGCAGCTTTATGGGATAGCTCCCCCTGTATCCGCCGAATCTCGAGTGGCTAATAGGAATATTGACCCTAACACCCTCGGCGTAGATGAGGAGAAGGATTATCGCTATCGTGGATAGGAGGCCTAAGATGTCTCCGCGCTGTGCGACGTGTCTTATGAAGAGTGGGCCGAAACCTTCAGGAGACGTCGCGGCCTGGACCATTGCAAGAATTATCCCGTGAAAGTAGCCGTCTTGGAGAACGATGGGCGAGAATAGGTCTGAAAATATCTGGCTTGCCACTCCTGCGGCTATGAAGAGGCTGATGCCGCTTCCAAGGCCCCACCCCTTTTGGACAAGCTCGTCCATAAGCATGATTATTAGGGTTGCCACCAGTAGCTGAACAAACACTAGGATCTGTGCAGTCGCTGTGAGGGTGCCGAAGTAGCCGGCTAGAACGTAGGCGGCGCCTTGGAAGATGGCTATGACGAGTGTGAAGAGCTTGCTTAAGGCAGTGAATAATGCTCTGTCCTCGCTCTTCTTCAGGTCGAGCCGAATTATCTCTGCACCGACAAGTAGCTGGAGAATGAGGCCACCAGTCACTATAGGCCCGATCCCCAGTGTGGTTAGTGTGCCTATGTTTGAGGCGAAGATTATGTTGAGGAGGAGGGGGCTTGCCTGCTGCGCGGCTTTGTTGACCCCGTAGAGGGCTATGCTGCTCATCGTCTCGTATAGTATGAGGACAAGCGCGGTCCAGACAAGGCGTTCTCCCAGCGTAAGCTTCCTAACAGGTTTAGCTACCTCTGGGAGGATCCTCGCAAAGCCCTCTATGACTCGTCTTGTCCCCTCAGACATGGACCTAGCCCGCCTTCGCTATCTCCGAGTCGAACGCAGCGAGCTTTTGCTCCAAACCCTTACTCCAACTCTCTGCAAGAATTTTCACGGGAACTGTGAGCACCCCCCTAGCGAGAACCTTTTTATAACCGTGTGACGCCAGGTCCACTACAATTTTGCCATCCTCAAACTTAGCCTGACCTGACCTGATCAACCGTTCAGCGATGGTGGATATTTGGTAGAGATTGACTGCAGACTTTTCCCTCGAAGTGGGGGGGCTGAAACCCCTTTCTCCGAAGTGATCTGGAGCGTATTTCAGTATCCATGTCCACTTGTGTTTGTGGCCCCCGGCCATTCCCCGCCCTCCTTTCGCGCCGTGCTTCCTATGCTGTCCTATCTGCCCCCAACCATGGGTCCGAGAGCCGCGCAGCTTCCGGACCTTCCGCAGCCTAGTCGGCATATCGGAGCTACACCTTCCAAAAACTCGCGCCCCCCTGCATATATATCTACCGAGAATCCACTAAGACATTACGGAGACAAGCCTCTCAATCTCACGACCAATATACCCAGTCGCCCCACCATCCCGGTACGGCTTCTTAATACTTCTCTTCAGCCCACCCTTGGGAGGGTGTAGCCGGATTCGCGGCTTGAAGACCTGCTTAAACTCCGACAGAGAGATCTCCCCTCTATGAAGCTTTTCTGCCAGCTCAACTGCGTCTCTGACACCTAGAGTCTTTATGCCTTCCTCCAACTCTTTACCCCCCCAAACCTCGGCCCGCCTCAATAACCGCTTCAAGGCCTCCACGCTCGCCTCACCCCAGCAAATATATGCAGACACCTTATGAAGCATGCCGAGTATAGAAGGCGTGTTCGGCAGTATTGCGGCCCAGTTAGCCCTATTGAGGCTTAAGAGCCTTAATGTGTATTCAATCTCCTCGTTGTTGCCGCTCGGCCCCCGCAGCCTTATGGCTATAAGGAGCGGGGATTTCTCCATCTCGTCGCCTCACCACATGCTTGGAAGAACTATGGTGTTAGAGCGTCTCAAGGCGTCGAAGACGGCGCCGGCCATGCTTAGGGGTGTCCTTGTCTCACCGAAGCTCCTCGTCCAGCAGTCCTTGACTCCCGCCAACCTGAGAATTATTTTTGCCACGTCTCCAGCCACGAGTCCCAGTCCCCGCGGCCCGGGTAACAGCACTATTTCGACTGAGCCCCGCTTACCCCTCAGCACTGTCCTGAGGCTGTGGGGCTCCCCGCAGGCGCACTCCCAGCTTCCACAACCCCTCTGAACATATATCAGGTTCATCTTCGCCCTACTGACGCCCCTCTCAATAGCCATCACCACCTGAGCAGATTTTCCAGTGCCCAGCCCAACTAATCCATCCCCATTCCCGACGGCTACCACGGCCTTAAACCTCGACTTCTCACCGGCGTCGGTCTGACGTTGGACTAGCTTAATATTCAGCACCTCCTGCTGAAGGTTAGGGACGAGATAATCCACAATCTCGGGCTCCGTGATCCTATAGTTGTTCATGAAGAGCTCCTCGATCGAGGCGATCTTTCCCTCCTTCACCATCATGCCTATCTTTGTCTTCGGTTGCCAGGAGTCGCTCATCTGGAGCTAACAGATTCGGGGTGCGCCTTAAGAACCTTAGCCTGCCGGACTGGTAGAACTGGTCTGGGATAAGGTAAGGCGAAGAGGAAGATACCTCGAGACGTAGTAGATAGCGTAGCCTTTAAATGGGTACTTGGCGTGCTGATCTACTTGAAGCTGTGTTTGCAAGGCAGGGACCATCCACCCGCTTGAGAAGTCCATAACGTTCACCGAGAAGAGCAGCCGCGCTTTCTCGCTATCAGTTAGGCCGCTGACGAGATCGTCAAGGCTCTCGAAATACCTGGTGCTGCTCTCCAGCTCCTGCAGGCTTAGCTTTCTACTGAGTAGAGGAACCTTTAGAACGACATAGTCGGCATGCTCTAGAAGCCTCCTAACACCCTCAGGACCAAGATCGGCGCTGGCGCCATCCACTATTATCGTTTTTCCGGCCTGCATATGAGCACGCAAACTGGAGATAAGAGGCTCCACCCAATTCACGTCCTCCCTCTTCGACAATCCTTCTGGAACAGTAATAATATATGCGCCGTCCAGCCCCAGTTCCTCGACGGCGTGGGATACCTCCCTTGCAAAGTACTCAGCTAGCGTTAGATTATCGCTTATTTTTTTGGGGAACGCGAGTCTCCTATCATTTGTTACAAGCTCTTCGTGGTTTTCAAACCATGTGGATCGGTATCCCTGGACTCCGAAGAATACTTGAATGTCGCTGCTTTTTGTCATTATGCCTGCCAAGACTTTGTAGCCCGACGCTCTCAAGGACTTGGTGAGGGCGGTAAGGTCTGAGAGCGTCCAAGACCTAACATCAAGTCTAAACTTGAAGTGGCTTGACACTATGGTTGTTGCCTTCATCTCTTTGTATCCTATGAAGAAGTCTGGCGAGAGTGGGATTACTATGTGTGTGGGCTCGCCGATTTTTTTAGCAACCTCAGGTGGAATGGACCCCGAGTTGGGCTGGAAGAGAGAGTCTGGGCCCTCCACCAGCGCTACCCTGATTTCGCTACGTGGGAGCCTAACCCCTTCCGGCCCAGGCATCATAACCACTACAATCATGGCCGCCGCGACTAGGGATACCACTCCTATCTTCTCGTCAAGTTTCTGCTTAACTCTAGGCTCCCAAAGCATAACGAGGAGAAGCCTAACGAACTCCCATCCTGCGACTCCGCCTGCGACAAGGACTAGTCCGCCTCCGAGGCTCGCCTCCGTGACGGAGAGGCTTGAGACCTGCCCCAGAGTGCTTGGATTATATCCTATAAGTATCGCGCTACCGGCGAAGAATACCGCTGCGGCGAGGTGGATCCCTATCAGCCGCTTCCCAATCTGCCGGGAGGTTGAACTGTCCGAGAGAGCGAAAGCGAGCAGGAAGAATGGAAGGGCTGTCACTACGTATTGCACATTAATCTTCGGAGCTGTAGCTAGGAAAACAGCAAAGACCTGAGCATACAACAGGGTGGGCCTGCTCTCTTTGAGCGGTATGCGCCACTCGCGTCCAATTAAGTAAATTAGCGTAACCAAGAATATTCCCCAGCCAAGCATACTCATCGCATCTCTGCCAATTAATACGCCTACAAGCGCCCAATAGGTGAACTGGCCAACATTTGACCCGTGTACGAAGAGCTTCTCTGCGTACTGATATGGATCATTAGCTAGGAATGGAGCCGACACTATTAAAAAGATGAACAAGAAAGGAGCGATGACCTTCTTCGCGGCGGCGCGCGGGCCAGCTATCTTCGAGGTGTACAGCCACACGGCTGGGAGCAGTATGCCCGGGTAGATCTTGAAGGCTGTGGCCACGCCCAGAGAAGCTCCTGCCGCGGCGAACCGCTTATCACATAAGAAATATGCGGAGAGGATTGTGAACAACGCCGGTATGGGATCGAACATTCCCCATACACCCGAGATGAATGCCACTATCGGGTTGAGGAGATAGAGCGATGCAATTAGGAAAGACCGTCCCTCGTCAATTCCGCTTCTACGGCCTAGGATCAAAAGGATTAGCCCTACGGCTACATCAAGAATAATGACTGGGGCCTTGAAGAGTAAAAGCATCAACCACTTTTCCTCACCAAGTAATGCTCCAATTATCTTCATCATGGTTAGCAGGTAAAGCCAGGGAGGTGGATAGGCGTAGAACCCCCACGGAAATCCCTCGATGGAGGGGTAGCTGTAGATGTCTAGCCGCTCTTGCAGGAAGAGCTCACTCGTCTTTATCCAAACATACATGTCCCAGCCGTGTCCCGAGAAGGCCGCCGGCGCTAATCTCATAACGAGGGCTAATGCTACCAGCACCGCGGCATTCCTGCCTCGCCACAACGGTTTTAACAACTGACCCAGCCAAGATTAATATTTGTGGCGGCACTTCTGAGGGACTCGTTGTCACCCATTACTTAATAAGCCCTGCCTTGCCAAGTTTTCATCAAACATAATCACCACAACACCACATTTAGATATCAATTTATTATTGTAAAGGGGAAAGAAGGGGGGAGGGGTTGGCTAGCCCCCCGTGCAGCATCTGGGAAACCCTAGAGGAGGCCTGACGTTAAATCCCTTGCCGCAACACCTGACAGCGAGGTGCGCGTTAAATCTTGCATCATACCGGCCTGATAATGTCCAAATAAGCATTCTTACTCACTTACCCCTCGCGGCCTGATAGTATATCGTGAATAGGTTTAGGAATAGCTTTTAGGGTTGTTTATTCCCTGTATGTTGTCTCTTGCGCTCATCTTGTGGTGGAATAATACTGTCCTCTCCTTTAGGTATCTGAAGAATCTTTCTACTCTATTCCTTATGCCGAACCTCTCATGCCTATACTCCAGTCCGAGCTTCTCAAAAGCCCACCTATACCATGGACCCTATCGACTATGACTAGTGGTTTGTTTGTACACATCCTAAGGGCCTTCTTCAGGAATGCTAGGGCATTCAGGCAGCTCCTACCATAAGACGCCTCCAGAACCAATAATTCCCTAGAATCAACGTCTACAGCAGACCAAACATATACGTGGACTCCTTTAACTGATAGCTTGGTCTCATCAAAAGCTATACACCTCCTACACCTAGGCTCCCTAGCGACCCTGATCTCAGATACCTTCTTGGCGAGGTAGTGGACGGCAGACTTGCTTATAGGCTCCAAAGCCAAGCTAAGGACCTTGGAGACCTTCCTACAGCTACCATGAAACATGTAGTCCAATACGGCTAGGACCTTAACCTCCCTACTTTTTTATTACGGAGCTCGTCTCCAAACTATTTAAGCTTCTTCTGAGCATGGTGTATTATGGAGTTTCGTGGGCTTAGTGATTTTGAGTGGGGTGTCGTTAGGCCTTTTCTTCCTCCTAGGTCTAGGGTTGGTAGGCCTAGGGCTGATGATAGGGTGGTCTTGAACGGTATACTGTACGTCCTCACCACTGGCTGTAGGTGGATGGATATTCCATTAGGGATTGTCTCTGTGGATAGCTCGACTGTCGAGGCTAAGAGGGGGAGAGGTAGTGGGGTACGACGGCTTCAAGCATAGGTATGGGACTAAGATACATGTATGCGTAGACAGGGACTCC
>JAVVGN010000047.1:0-15478 GCA_032249095.1 Candidatus Caldarchaeales archaeon
TGTCCAAATAAGGCTTTAAATACTGTCTTGGGGCGTCTATTTCTACTCGCAAGGCTATTGTGGGAGGGCCTCAGATATATAAACCCGTTATTTGGACACTACCGCAAATACAACGAGAATTTTTTTAACCATCCACCCCCTCTATGTTTGGGGCGGAGGTGTCCCGCGTGCCTCTGGAGCCCGCCCCAATATAACTCTCTGACATCTCCACACCACCCTCCAGCCGAACTGGTTAACTTTAACTATCGGGAGGAAAATTTCCACGTTAATGAGGAAGTATCCGCGGAGCGTCTCATTAATTGTTAGGAACAGCGACTGCCAGGTATGCCGGATGCTCGAAGAAAAGCTTCTACGGGCCGTCTTCAGGGGTGTAAGGTGCGGAGAAACCACCTCAACCCACCTGATTCAGCTGACCTCGAAAAAACAGGGTTGGGGGAACAGACTCTTGGGCGGTGAAGGGTTGAGGGTCTACCGGCACGTCGCCGGTTTGGTTTTTATAGAGGCCAAAAGCTGCGCGGCCTGTAGGGTCTTTTCAAGATCGGCCTGCATTCCTAGGCAGGCCATCTATGTGCCAGGGATGGGTGTAGTCTTTAATGTTCTCGTGCCTGGGCCAGGCGTTTTGCGCGATATTCTCGAGAGACTGAGGGCTGAGGGTAAGCTTGTGGAGATTATGGGCGACTTTACACCCATCCCTAAGGGAATGACGAGAAGGCAAGGACAAGTTCTCCTAACCGCCATAAGGATGGGATACCTCAACATGCCCAGGGAGTGCCGTTTAAGGGACATCGCGGAGGCGCTGGGGCTCTCGAGTTCAACGGTCTCAAGACAGCTCAAAGCGGCGCTCAAGAAGCTCGCGCTAGACGCTCTTCTGATGTCCGGCGCCCCACTCGCGACCGAGGAGGGGCGATTAAAGTTAATCGCCCCTCTATCTCCTCGGGATAGTCGAGATAGTCTCAGCACTGAAGAAGAGGTCCGTGAGGATAGAGAGGATCGCAAGGCGATAGTTTCCCGTGAATATTTTTAAGAATGAATTAAACCGCAAAACAAAATCCAATCCCGATAACCGGAGGAAAGAGTGGGGGTTGATTAGTTTGTAGGCCCCGGCAGCAAGCCTAGGAACCCCAGACACCGGGATTATAATCTCTCAGCCCGCCGGAGCGGCGATTTTAAAAAATACAGCCCCGGTGCGTATAGTTCTGGGGTTTCCCCCTCGCTGCCGGGGGCCTATCCCGGTGCCTGAACAGTCACCAATAGTTGCTTGACGTTTTTCACCAGCTCCCAGCACTTTCTCCCGTTTTGGCCTATCCTTGTAGTATGCCACAGATAACCTAGTGACAGCCCGATGAAGCCTACCATCATATATCCTCCAATACCCCTTCCTAGACGACCTAATCGGCCTGTAAAGTCCTAAAAGCCTCTTCCAACCCCTCAAAGGACTATTGACAAAATCAGCATACGTTAGCAGCTCTGCCAGAGCCTCCCTCCCAGCCAAACCATCATTTATCCCCAGCCCCCAAGAAGCACGTTGTAGGCCGGAAGTCTTCTGCCAGCATGGAGCCAACAAAGACAAGAACACTCCTAAGAATCATGATATACTGCCTAAATATCCTAGTGGGGTGGGCTTGAGTAGTTGGACACGCCCCTTTATTTAGCATAGCTTTAATACGTCGGTCAGGCGTTGGCGCAGTGTGAGGGTCCTTCAAGTAAGCGACTTACACAGCTCTGTCAGGGCAGCGGAGAGGGCCGGAGAAAAGGCGCGTAATACAGACTCGCAAGTTGTAATAGTTGCGGGCGACATCACTAACTTCGGCACGCTCAGTGAGGCCGAAAAGCTCCTCAGACTTATAAAGGAGCGTTCTGGGACACCTGTTCTCTTCGTAGCGGGGAACTGCGATCCACCGGAGCTACTAATACATGCTCCTACAGACGACGAAATCGTAAACAACCACTCAAAGAGTTTCCACCTCGGTGGTTACAATTTTTTAGGCATAGGCGGAAGCCGCGAGACGCCTCATAGGGGTACGTGGATCGAGATGTCTGAGACTGAGTTCGGCCAGATTGTCTCAAGCCTCTCACAGCAAGCCTCTGAAAAGTGGGTACTCATTACGCATAACCCGCCGAGCGGAGTTGAGGCCGCGAGATCGGCGAGCGGGTTGGATCTCGGCAGCCCCTCCATTAGGGCCTGGATCGAGAGGGCTAAACCTCTGGTTGTGTGTTGTGGCCATGTTCACGAGGCACGGAGCATATCCTACATAGACGGAATCCCTGTGGTAAACGCGGGGCCAGCCAGGGATGGTAACTGCGCCGTCATCGAGCTAATGGGGAATAAAGCCCTCCCCAGACTCGAGAGGCTGTGAGGTCCTGTCCCGGTCAAGAGACTCCATATGCCTCCTCAGCCTCAGCCATCTCCTCTCTTATTGCCTCACGCAGCATATCGTCCGTAACACCTATGCGTCTGAGGAGGGGCTTGATGTCGGGTTCCTTAGCGTCGCTCAGCTCCGCAGAGAACTTTACTATCTTGGGCAAATACCTCGCATAGACGTTCAGCCTCTTCCTAATCGCCTCCCTCTTCTCGATCTTGCTGAGATAGATCCTTAAAGACCTCGCACACTCCCTTACCGCAAGGAGAAGCTCCCTCTCGATTTCAGGCCTGTCGGCAACGGCCTCCTTACCGACCGTCTTGTAAGGGACCTTAGGGGAGCAGATGCTCGTGATCACAGCCAGCGGTGCGAGCTTGGGGACCTTATAAGCGGCCCAGTCAATCTTTTCAGAAATAACTTTCCACGAAACATCAGCCCTCTCGTCGTATAATAGCGGTATCTTGTTAGCGAACCTGTACAGATGTATATCCTCAGCAGGCGGGATGGCACCGCCATAGGCAACCGCCACCTCAACCACGAAGGGTATTCCGGAGTAGCTTGAGGGTGGCCTCTGGACTATATGATAGAAGTCGGGCTTAAGGAGCGTCTTGACACCAGCCTCCAAGAAGTCGCGCCCCACGGGGGAGAGCGACCCAGTCTCCGGCGGACGGAACCCCTGATAACTCTTCATGACATTGACCAGCGAAGCTATCTGCTCATGTGTAAGCTCGCTTGGCTTGGTGTCTTGGTTTATCCCCGCCTTAGCGAGAAGCTCTTGCGCCGTCTTCGGGCCTACTCTCTGGAACTCTTCCAAGAGCATCCTATAGACGGTGCGCTGCTTTGTCTCGGCGATTATTCTGCTGACAGTCTCGGCGTCAACCCCGTGTGGATGCGGCTTAGCTTCCCTCGGAGGCTCAGGAACCTTCGTGGTAACCCTGTGGAAGAAATAGAAGCGTCCCTTAGGGTCGATGAAGGAGATGTTTGCATGGGGGTTTATCAATGCAGTCATCTTCAAATACTCAACTATCTTCGGCCTGCTCAAGCTATAGTCACCCTCCAAGCTAAAGTCTATTATAGTTCCGCGCCAGCCCGCATCGTTCTTACGAACCTGCTTATCGATTATTCGTGGAACATTATTAACAATGTCGATCATGAGGACATATTCGTATATGCTGCCTGAGCCGGTACTCGAGACTATTCTGAACGGCTTGTTCGTTGTTATCTGGCCGTATAGGAGGGCCATTGTTCCCCCAACGCCGAAGGTGCCGCGGGATTGTTTGAATCCGTATTTGCTGCCATATAGCACCGTGCCGAAGGCTTTCGGTATCTGTTCCCCCGAAACACCAATACCGTTATCCTTAACTGTGAGCCTATAGATCTCTGCCCCGCTTTCAGACTCCCCCTCGGATAGGGAAAGCTCTATAGAGATTTCGGGAAGGATTCTTCCAACCTCGCAGGCATCTAGGGAGTTCTCAACAAGCTCGCGTATGCTCATGTAAATGCTTCTCGAGGGGCTGCTGAAGCCCGCTATGTCTCTGTTCCTGTAGAAGAAGTCGGCGGGCGATATCTGCTCAAACTTTACGCTAACCATCTGTAACTACCTCTCAACACCACCTAATAGACTCAACCCACCAAGGCAGTGAATGGGAAGTAAATATCCTAGTCCTCGAGCATCTAACGCGACTTCTCAAGTATTACTGATGGACCCGTCTCAGTATAGGCGTCTGAGCTTTCTCCTCTGTGCATAGCCGTCGAGGAACTTATAGACAGTGCTGTGTGGGGCACCGTTGATCAGCATCTCGATCGCCTCCTGCGCAGCCCTCACATCCTCCACGTGTCCTATTACACCTACGGTGTCACTTCCAACAGAAACGTACACGTGGGCGGCCTCCTCTATTATCCTTCTCGTCTTCCCCTCTGAGCCTATTATCCTAGCCTTGACTCTAGAGATGTCCCCTGGATTGCGCCTAGTGAACTGGGAGAGCTCGACTACTGATAGCACATAGTTCTCATTGAGTAGCTCGAAGGCTCTCTGAGGGCTGAAGCCGAGACCGATCGCCTCTACTATGTCTCTGGCCTTAAAGAGGTTTGAGGGGTCCCATGTCCCCGACGGATCACTTACCGCGGGACGTATCTCGACCAGCCCTTCCTCAGAGTTTACGCGCAGCTCAACCGCCAACCTTTCCTCTATGGCCTTCTTGGTCTCTCCCCTTTTCCCTATGAGTACGGCAACCCTTTCGAGAGGGACCCTGACGATGAAGCGTTGTTCAGGGTGGGGCATCCTCCTCCATCCTACATAGTTTTTCGCCAGTAGATAGACATATTCTCGTGGACCCACGCTATTTTGAGGCCGCGCCCTCTTTGGCAGCAGTCAACTCCTCAATCTTTCGCCTTATAACAGCGGGGGAGTCCTCAACTCCGAAGAGTTCCGCGAAAAGTTTTGTTGTTCGGAGGATAGAGGACCTGCCCTTCCTATCGACCTCCACGAGGCCTCTCTCTACGAGTTCCCTGATCTGCGCGTAGGCCCTGCTGCCACGAACCGCCGCGACAGTCGACTTTTCCACTGGCTGGTGGAAGGCGATGAAGGCCAGTGTTCTCAGAACTCCTGTGGTAAGAACTGTCTTGCCAACATGCTTCTTAACCATGCTCAGCCACTGTGGCCTTACATGCATCATGTATCTATCTCCCTTAAATTTAGATATCGTGAAGGCCCGGCCCTCTTCTTCGTATTCGGTGTTGAGTTCCTCAAGGATCTTCTCGATCACGGCTTTGCTCTTCAGACCTGTGACGCTTCTCAATTTCTGGACAGTGACAGGCCTGTCGCTGAGGAAAAGCGTAGCCTCTATGAGCACACGCGCAACGGCCTCTCCCCGGACCCCCACAGATGTCTTGGTCTTTTCAGGCATTCCTCGCCAGCCACCTCACGAGAATCTTTCCGCTCTCCTCATCCTGATAAATCTCGACAAAACCTCTACCCGCCGCAAGTAGCAGCAGAATGAATCTCCTCGCCGCCTCTAGCCTGCTGACACCTTGAAAAACGTCCTCTAAGGCCCACTCCTCTATCGCACCAAAAAGCTGCTTAATCATGTCTATGAACTCCTCAAGCTCCTCCTCAATCTTGACAAGATACTCGTCTAGTTTCAGGTCGGCTTGTAGCGTAGAGGAGAGAAACGCCGAGTCTTGCTCCCTACGCATCGCCGACCGCAGAGCATTAACTATCTCCAGCATCGTTGCTGCCAGGAGACCTGGCTTCAGTGGTATTTCAATGGGTGGGGGGACATACAGGTCCGGCCTCTGCTGCTCGTCTCTATCACGCGGCTGTGCGAGGACTGTCTCTGTTCTCAATCGGTGGATATATGCGGCCCCGAAGACCGCCACTCCTCCCTGGGAGATGCTTAATTTCTCCGACTCAATAACCCCTGCCAGCTGCTCCAGCAGCTTGACTAGGTCGATCCTGGATACTAGTCTACGGGTGAGGAGATGCGTCGCGAGAAGTAATCGCCAGTCAAGTTCCTCCTGCTTAATTCTCCTCAAGCTTCGTGTAAACAACCCTTGACTCTCCGCCCTGATTATAGACACCTATCAGCTGATCCGCCTTCTCGGCGACAATGTCCTTCAGACTCACCGCTATGACTTGCGACCTATTCGAGAACTCTTTCAGTAGCTCGGCCAGCTTCTTGCTATAGTTAGCGTCCATATGCGCGTCAATCTCGTCAAGTATTAGGAACTCTGCAGGTGTTAGGCCTTGAAAAGCAAGCAAGAGCGAAACTGCAGCTATCGATTTCTCTCCACCACTCACGCTTTTGGAAGACCTAGCAGCCTTACCTGGAAAGGCTGTTATCAGCTCGACCCCCGACTCCAGTGGCCTCGCCGGATCCGAAAGCTCGAGCCACGCAGAACCGCCGGTCAGCGCCGAAAAGAACCTGCTGAAGCCGCTAGAGACCAGCTCAACCGTCCGCATAAACGCCTCAAGCTTCTTGTCATCAATCATCTTGATTATCTCAAGTATTTTCCGACGCTCCTGGTCAAGGATCTGAAGACTTTTAGAACGACTAATGTATTCCGCGGCGAGCTGCGGATATTGTTCGAGCGAGAGCTGGTTAACCATGCCAATGGAGGATAGCTCGCCCTCTAGCTCGGATCGCAGCCTTTTCTTGAACTCTGCGGGCAGTAGCTCTAGGTCCCTAGTCTGCGGAGACCTAAACGCCTCAAGCTTCTCTTTTATGCCCGTTTCCCTCATCCGCAGCTCTACGATTCTGATCTGTATCCTGTTCCTCTCCGAGTCGAGGACGCTCGCATCAGATCTCTTATTGTTCAAAGCATCTTCCAACTCAGCAAGCCTTGATCTAAGCTCCACGCGGAGAGCTTGAGATCTCTGTACAGCGCTTGAAAGCTCCTCGAGCCTCCTTCTCAAATCGTTTAACCGCGATTTGACGTTTTTGTAATCATCTGCCAGTCTTCTCAGCCTAAGTTTGGATTCCCTACAAGCCACTTCGAGCGTCTCGATTTCTGTCTCAATTTTACTGAGCTCCTGCTCTACTGTCTGAATGCGAAGCCAAGCCTGCTCCATTTGCTGTTTAGTGGTCCTCGTTGAGGCCGATCTGCTCCCAATCTCCCTCTCTAATGCTCTAGCCTCCTCATTTAACCCCGCCAGCCTCCTCTCCAGTAAGATTTCCTCTTCGTCACCCTTGACTTGGCTTAACCCTTCTAGTTCAGACCTAATTTTTCCTAACTTCTCGGCCAATTTCTCCTTCTCAGCACTAATGGTATTGGAGTCGTTTATGGTGGCGTCCATCTCGCCCCTAATTTCCTCGGCCTCCCGCCTCGTCTCCTCTATCTTCCTCTCCAAAGAGTTGATTTCTGCCTCGAGTTGGCCTGCCTCGGATTTAGCCGAGACGAGCTTCTCCTCGGCCTCTTTGGCCCTCTCTTTCAGGACGGCTATGGAGCCTTCTAAATGGGAGCGTATTAGCTCGGCAGCCGAGATAATCCGATCAACCTCCACCATTGCTGTGGAAAGCCTATTGAGGTTCACGGCCTCTTTTAAGGCCCTGTAATAGCCCCGGCCGCTCGAGTAGATGCCGTCTGTAGAGAATGCGGGTTTACCGGGCTCGAAGACCCTGTCCGTGATGTAGTGGTCGGGGAAGATAGCGTGGAGAGCCCGCCTAAGCTCCTCGCCCTCTCCGGCTATGGTGCATGCGAGGCAAGCTGGCGCGTGCTTCTTATCCAAGCCCTCGCCCCCTATCGCCACGACCGAGAGGTCTTTCCCAATCTCAGCCGCCCTCAAAGCCAGAGCGGCTGCGAAGCTCTCTTTCTCAACGACCAGCGTGTCGCGGTGCCTAGACAGTATCGGCAGTAATGCGTTGGGGACTTTCGATAGGTCTTCTAAAAGGTCTCCAAGCATCCTAACCCCTTGATCACGCCAAGGTTGCTTGTCCCGGGACTCTTTGGGAGCCCATCCGAGCCTACTGATCTCCCCCTCAATCTCGCCCTTGAGTCTTGAAGCCTCGTTAATCAAAGAGTCGCATTCGGACCTTAGCCGCTCCGTGAGGGATAGCTTGTCTCTTAAAGCTCCCCTCTCTTCCTCGATCTTGGCTTGGACGTAGACGAGTCTTTGATACTTGTCCCTCAACTCCTTTAGAGAGTGCTGGCCCTGAGCGATGATCTCTTCTTGCTTAGAAAGGCGTTTCATGAGTTGCGACCTCCTATTCTCAAGATCTTGCAGACGATTCTCCAATGCCGAGATACTTGCCTCGGTCTCGCTCAGACTCTTTAGTAGCTCTAGTCGTCTCTTCACACGCTCTTCCCGCCCCGCCCTCGTCTCATTAAGCTTTGTAAGGATCGTGTCTCTGATGTTGAGTAGTCTCTGTAGTCTCTCTTCAACAACCCTAAGCTGGTCCTGTGAGTCGCTGTACTCCCGCTCGAGCATACTATACCCCTCTTTTAGCTGGATTAGGGACTGCTCGAGCTGAGACTTCCTGAGCTGTAGGAGGAGTATTTTCCGCCTATTGTTCGAGTATAGGAAGCCTTCACGTATTATGGCTCCCTTCAACGACTCCATCTCCCTCGAAAATCGCGTAGCCTTTGTCTGCAGATCAGTCATCTCAGACTGAGCCGCCGCTATATCCTGCTCAACCCTTTCAACATCCCGAACCAACTTAGTCCTCTCCAAGCTCAGTTGATCAAGCACAGCCCTCAACCTGCCAATCTTCTCCTCCACCATCCCTAACTCCTTATGAGCTTCCACTATCGACTGCTCGGTCGCGCTGAGCTCAGCCTCAAGCTGCTCTCTCGAGAGCTGCTCGAGATATCGCTGAATAAGAATACTCCTTACCAGCTGACTCCTCTCCAGTTCGAGCTGTTTGACCCGGCTTCTAAGCTCTGTCACCCCGGCCTTGGCTACGGCGACATTTTTCTCAGCTATTTCGAGCTCTCTCATCGCCTCGGCCCGCTTCTTATCGTATTCTGCGGTGCCCGCAACCTCCTCTATCATTTTCCTTAGATCCTCGGGGCTTTTTTCGGCGATGCTTAAGACAGCACCCTGAGTGATGATGTTGAATCCCGAGGGCCTTATGTTTGCCGCCGCAAGTAGTGATAGGAGGTCGTTTCTCGAGACCGCTCTCCCATTTATTCTGTAAGTGCTTTCGCCCGACGAGACTATCGTCCTGGATATCGATACATCCTCAGAATCTATTGGAAGGGACTTATCCGTGTTATCAAGTACGAGCGTCACAGTCGCTGTGGAGAGCTTTCTGCCGCCTGACTCGTGTATTAGGTCAGAGAGCTTCGAGACTCTTAGGGCGTTGTTGCTCAGTTCTCCTAGACAAAACTTTATAGCGTCTAGAACGTTGCTTTTCCCGCCGCCATTTGGGCCTGTTATGACAACAAACCCTTTCTCGAGCTTGATGATGTTTCTTTTCGGCCCGAACGACTTGAACCCCTGAATCGTTATCCGCTTGATATGTACCAAATCTTCGCGTGTCTAAGATCCCTTATTAGGGGTTATTTAGGCGTTACGCGGCATGATGATTTGGGTATTCCCCGAGTCCTCGCAAAGAGCTTATTTCTTGCCGTAAACATATTTGTAGTGTGTTCCGAAAATGTCTTCTACGCTCTTGCCAACCTCCTCCGGTTCCACGTATATGTCCATCAGAGTTTCGAGGTCTACTTGGGGCTCTCCTGGCCTCCGCCACTTATTCTCTATCATGTGCCTGACCCTCCATCGGACGTCGGATAGGTCTATCTCGCTTATAACGGGTTCGAAGAAGCCGGTGGCTATTAGCTTCGTCGCCTCATCTCTGCTTAGGCCTCTTGTTGTGAGGTACCAGAGTTGCTCGGGGTCTATCTGGCTTACGCTGGCCGAGTGGGTTGCCTTGACGTTGTCGCTCTCGATCTCTAGGCCAGGGATCGCGTCGGCTCTTGCGTTTGGGCTGAGTAGCATGGCATGCTCGGCCAGGTAGGCGCTTGTATTCTTTGCTTTCTTTCCAATCTTGATCATGCCCTTGAAGAGTGTTCGGGAGTTATCAAGCCCAAGACCCTTGACCACTACCCGCCCCACGGTACCCTGCCCTAAATGGTTCAGGTTTGCCGTGATGTCAAAGCGTTGAGTCCCAGCGGCCATAACAACCTCCAGGGTATCAGACCTCGAGCCGTCCCCCACAAGGATGTTGTCTATGACATTCCTCACGATGCCTCCGCCTATCTCTGCGCCTATCCAAGACTGGTGGGCGTATCTGAAGGTGTAAGAACGCCTAAAGATGGCCGATTCGGCTGTCGGGGCGAGGTTGTTGAAGAGTGCGTGCTTCACGCTGGAAGAGTCTTGGCCTACCACGCTGATTATGTGGCCCACGAAGGATTTGTCCCCGACTCCATAGGACTGGTGCTCCTCAAGGATCGATACCCTCGAGCCGCTGCCCGCGTAGACGAGGGTGAGGGCTGCTGTGACGCCATCTTCAGCGCTTGTTAACCACGTCATCCTAACCTTCATGTCGAGGTCCAGACCGTCGGGCACATATAGAAGCACGCCTGAATTAAGAGCGCCATAGACCAGTCCAGCCAGCTTATCTTCGTTGGGCTGTACCGTATAGTTCTTCAACAAAAGCTCAAAAAGATCGGTTCTTTTTCGCACCGCCTCCCATATGCTCTCCAAGATGACGCCTTGTCTTGAATATTCGGCGGGTAGGTTAATGTGGGCAGGCCGGCCTGATACATGTATCACCGCTGGCTCCTCAAAATTGGATAGTAGCGGCTCGTAGTCTGTGGGGACAGGGTCGCTGCGTGTCTGCATATTTCTCAGAAGCCACTCTAGATCGAGTGTGAGTTTCTCGTGATGCTTTGTATAGAGAGGGTTAGTTACGTAGTCGAGGGCCCTGAATGCCCTCAACCCCTCCTCGCGGAACTCCTCTATGATGCTCTCTGCGTTACCGTGGATAATATTCGGCATCTAGAGATATTTTTATGAAGCCCTATTTAAGTTAAGTTCGTCCTAACAAGAAACACTACTTCTCTATTCGGCTCCTAAGGAATTCGGGGACCACACCCATTTTGGCTAGCTCTATTGCCTGGTTCTTGGTGAACCTCCACCATATGTCGCCCCTGGTATCTGCTTGGAAGTCCCAGGGGCTCACCAGAACTAGGTCTCCCTCCTTGACCCAGATCTTCCTCTTGAGCTGGCCTCTTATCCTGCATATCCTTTGTTTCCCGTCGGAGCAGTCGACGAGTGCCTTGTCGTACCCCACCAGCTTTGAGACGATGCCATAAACGTCGCCTGGGCCAAGCTCGGGGACCTTCTCGAGCTCCTTCGGCTCAGCAATTATCTTCCTTTTTCCCACGTAACTGATAGTCTCTTTTCTCTGATTTAAGGGTGTTGCCCAAGGGATTAACATCCCATCTAGGCTGATAGGACTGAATGGTTTATCTATCGCCGGCTATTGTAGACGCGGAGCTGTGGGCGAGACCTTCTGGCTAAAGACCCATCGGTCCCTGACAGGTGAGGTGGTGGTAGCCGCTTGTGACGAGGGATTGATAGGTGCGAGGCTGAGGGTGAGAGAAAGGTATGAGGTCCTGGTTAGTAGGGACTTTTACCTCGGAAGACAGGTGGGATGGGAGGCTGTCAAAGAGGCGATCAATGGGGCTACGATAGTTAACCTACTCGGCAATAAGGTGGTTCAGAAGGCGATCGAGGAGGGGCTGGTCGATGAGTCTGCCTGTATCGAGGTTGGCGGAGTCAAGCACGTCCAGATATTCCGTTGAGCCCTACCTCCTCACTCCCTGGCTTCTCTAACAAAAGTCTCGACATCCGACAAGATCGTGGCCCTCTTGGGGCCTCTAATCTCGATGATCCTCTCCTCAACCCTCCTCAGCTCTTCAACACCCTCCACCACCTTCAGCTCAATCTCAATGGACTGCTCTTCCTGCGGCTCGAGGTACTTTAGCGTCCCCACCCTCCTCTCAAAGTCTCTGCCCAGGACTAGGCCGTTGGCCGGCTCAATGCCCAGAACATAGGCCCCCTCACCCATCATCTTCCACTCTACGAGGCGGTTGAGCGGCTTTCGCTTGAAACGTATAACGACGCCCAGCCCGCCAGCCAGCGAATAGTTCAATAGGGCGGCGTAGGCATAGCCTTCTTGATCTGGCACGAGATCGTGGAAGTACACCTTCTCTCGGTAGCCTCTGGTGGGCTCTTCGAATCGATCATAGTTCTCGGCCCCCTCTGCGGCGTCGCTGTCGCGGGGCACGACCAGCCTGGAGGTCGTGACGAGCTTAGATTCCCTGCTTAGAAGCGGGAACCCGAGGTTGAAGTGGTATAGAATCATGAATGGCTGTCTGTACCATCCGTTGTTACGGACATGGTCTCTGAAGACTATTCTGCTTCCCCCAAGCTCCGCCTCGATCCTCCTGTAGAGAGAGATGTTTGGCTCGAAGACCTTCGACTCTCTCACCTCGCCCTCGATCTCTAACACATAGCTGTCGCCAGCCCACCTACCCCTGCAGAGGTGAAGCCTAGCTGGTATGTAGGAGGCCCGTCCGTGAAGCCCCAGCTGCTCGCCCTCGTCCACTGTGGGTCTGCCGAAGTAGGTTAAACCGCACGTAGTGAGCAGGCCGCCGAAGAATCCTCTAAGCCACCCAAGCCCCTCAGGCTCATAGAAGGCCGGAGCCGTTATTCCCGTGGGACTCATCCAGGCCAGCGGTGTCCCCTTGTACTCGAGGTTTGCGACGTCGAGCCCTCTGTCGACCACCACTAGTGCGGACAGTACTCCTGTCCTAAGCAGGATGCAACGGACGCCCTTGGAATGGCCGTCCGCGAGCTCCAAGGGCGTGAGCCCCCCAATCTGCGAGATTTCTCCGACATACCTCTCGAGCTCTGCCCGCGAAAAACTACGACTATACAGGATGACCATCGGACAAATAGACTCCTCGGAGAGATATAACTAATCCCCTCTCGGGAAGGGGGGACGCGTTAGGGGGGCTTTTGCTCTAGAGCATGGCCTATATTGCGCTGTAGAAGGCGTCGATTACGGTCCCGACCTTTTCTACCTCGACGCCAGCCTCCCTGAGAGTTATGGTGAGGGAGGTGAGTGTGGGGACAACGTAGCGGGGATCCGCGGTGATGCCCATGTGGCCGATCCTGATGGCTCTCCCTGCCGTAGATCCAAGCCCTCCACCGATCATTATCCTGTGCTTTGTGAGCATCGTCTTCAGAATATCCTGGAGTTTGTTCCTTGCTCCAGAGGGTAGGTCTATTGCTGTAATAGTTGGAGAGGCGTGTGCGTCCTCATGGACGGTTAGCTCGAGACCCATCGCCTTAACAGCTTCTCTAGTGGCCATCGCAATGGTACGGTGTCTCTCATACCTCTTCATTAGGCCCTCGCTGAGCGCCGCCTCCGCAGCGACTTTGAAGGCTAGGTAGGCAAAGGTGTTTACAGTTGTGGGGTAAGGATGCCCCATCCCGCCCCAGTTTTTCCGATACCAGCTCCAGACAGCCAGGTTGGTCATGAACGAGTTGGGCTTGACCAGCCCCCTCTCGACCCTCTCCCAGACCTCACTACTTATCGAGACTGGTAGAGCTCCCGGAATGCTTCCGAGACACTTATTTGCGTAACCGACGCAGATGTCTATCCCCCATCCGTCTACGTCTATATCCACGCCTCCGTAAGCTGATACGGAGTCTATCACCGTAAACAGCCCCCTCTTCTTGGCGAGCATCACATAGTCTTTAACGGGGTTCAGTGTACCAGTTGCAGACTCGTTTTGTACAGAGATGAGCGCCTTTGCGTCAGGGTTGTCGTCCAAAGTCTCCTCAAGCTTGCTGGGGGGGACAACCATCCCCGGCCCCGCTTCAACCTTTACCAAGTTTAGACCGCAGAGTTTAGCGATCTCTGCGAATCGCTCCCCGAAGAATCCGTTCACCACTGCGACCACCTTCTCCCCACGGTCAGCCACGCTAAGAACACCGAGCTCCAGCCCAAGACACCCCGGACCGGGCATCACTATAATCTCATTCTTAGTCTGGAAAATCTTCTTTGCAACATCCTCCACCTTCTCGTATAGCTCTTTCCACTCATGCCCGTAGTGGGGGTAGAAGCGGCCTGCCAAAACTTCCCTTACCCGCGGATGTAGTTCCGAAGGCCCCGGGATCATTAGAAGCGGGTCGTCATACCAGGCCTCCATCACGAATGTGTTCACGTCATTCAAGTGATAAATCTATCCTCATTGTGGTTTAAGATCGGTGAGGTCTAGCTCGCCCCGGGCCAAGAGGTTGCGGAAGAACTGGATGGTCTGCGCGAGGCCTTCTTCGGGTGGGGTCCTCAACAGTGGGCCGAAGTCTCTCTCGGTTTCAGAGTCGTCGAGCACAGCCGGAATTGGTAGCGGCTTATCCTCATAGGTCAGTAGCCCCTTGCTCTCTGGAATCAGCACCTCTATAAGCTTGATCAGGTCGGAAACATGCATGACGGTTCCTCTTATGTTGTATACCCGGGCTCCAGGATAGTCCTTCAAGGCGGCCTTGACAAAGAGGTCCGCAACATCCTCCACGTACTGCAGGTCGATCATCCCTCCAAACCTTATCTTGAAGGGTATGCGGGCTAACCCCGCCTTTAATGCCCTCGTAGCGTCGGATGTAACGCCTACATCCCTTCCATACCCATACACCACCTGTGGCCTGAAGCCTGCACTGGAGATCCCTGCCTCGTGCCAGTAGGCGTTAGCCGTCAGCTCGTTGCAGACCTTGTATGCGCCGTAATGTGTGGTGGGTCTAAGTATGGCGTTGACGGGCACAGGGCCCTCTCCATAAATTTCTGGAGGTCCATAGACGGCGGCTGAGCTCGCATATACGACTCGCCTAACCTGCCCAATATGCTTTCTGCAAGCCTCAAAAACATTGACAGTGCCTACCACGTTAACAAGAGCCCCCTGGACTGGATTAGCCCTGCACTGCGGTATCTGGAAAGCGGCAAGATGGATCACTGCGTCAACCCTAAATCTTGATAGGACATCGTCTAGAAAACCCGGCACAGATATGTCTCCCTCCACGAAGGGGTGCTTCTCCGGATCACCAACAACGTACCTCAACCTGTGATAGTCGCGCTTAAGATCCGTCAGAACCACCCTCTCGCCATACTCCAAGAGACGCCTCACAGTCCACGAGCCAATGAAGCCGCACGCGCCCGTAACCAAGATTGTCATAACGTCCACCTTTAGGTCAATTCCGCCCGAATAAATATGTGGCTCAGAACCAGCCTGTCGGTCTCGGGGTCGTAGAGGAGGAGGGCCCAGCCGACTCCCTCGACCGTATGGTGGGAACTAGGGTGAGTTTAGTCTGGCCTCGGGTACCCGTATAGTGCTGTCTGTCCTTTTCCCACGAATATTACCTCGTTTCCCCATAAATCCATCTGTATTGGGATGTTTACGGGCTTTGGTTTAGACCTCTTCCTTACTCCTATCTCTTCCTCTGGTGTATCAGGCTCGTAGTGTGTGCAGGGTTGGGGGATGACCCGATTATAGGGCCACTACTCCTTATATGCGGGCCCGGTTGGTGTTCTTCCCCGAGCGGGTGATGGGTATGGAGGGGGATGGTGGCGAGGTTCCACATAGTTGCGAGGCCATAAGAGATAAAGACACAA
>JAVVGN010000048.1:0-14653 GCA_032249095.1 Candidatus Caldarchaeales archaeon
TTATTGAGGAAGTGTGGCGAAGATACGGAGTCAGGATCTCTAAGTCGTTGATAAGCTAGTGGCTACGTGGGATGCATAGCCCATACAATGGTAGACGGATACCTTCACTAGAACTATTGAAGCCTTCGGAGGAGTTGGCGTATGTGATAGGTGTGGTCCTAGGCGATGGGTATCCTAAAATGAAAAGGCGCGTTATCAAAGGCTACAACTATGTCTGGATAGGCCTTAAGGCTAGGGACTAGGGATAGGGAGTTTGTAGAGGGGTTTGGCAGGTGTCTTGCAAAGGTTCTGGGCAGGAGACAAATAAGGCCGAGATACGTGAAATCTTCAGGTAGGTATGTCGTCGAAGCTGAGTCTAAGACGCTATATGAACTCCTAAGAAAGCCAGTTGACCTCGAGAGGCTGAGGAGATACATAGAGCACTGTGGGAGGTGCGTGGCGGCTTTCATCAGGGGCTTCGCAGACTCAGAAGGAAGTGTTGACAAGAATGGAAACATAAATATCTACAACACCGACCTAAGACTACTCACATATATTCATGGATCTTCTTAGGAGATTTAACATTGAATCTATGGGACCACTACTCAATAAGCGACGGGGAACTGTAATCAATGATCCTAGGACGAGGAAGCAATACGTAACCAACATGGATTGCTACTACATCTATATTCGAGCCAGCAGTAACGCAAACTCCTACAAATACATCGGATTCACAATAAAGAGAAAACAACAACGCCTAGAAGAGTACATCAAGGAGAAACACAAGTACACCTACCCCTCCCCCAAACATTTCCACACTCAACATACTCAAAATAATAACTAATATTGCGGGGGGTGGGATTTGAACCCACGAACCCATCCGCCCGACATAGACGGTCTACGGGACAGGGTCCTAAGCCCTGCGCCTTTGACCAGGCTTGGCGACCCCCGCCGCACCATAATATCCGCTTCTCTGGATACTGATATACCTAAATTTTATGTATGGAGAGGGGTTGGGGCTTGGTGTTCCGCAGTATTGCTGCTTTGTCCTGCCTCTTTGGTAATGGATGGCGCGGAGCGCCGCGAGCCGCGCTAATTTTAAAGCCCTAGTCTTTCTTTAGAATCTGCCCTTCGAGAGGACTCTTGCCGCTACTATGAGGGGGTGCCACACGGGGGCCGTTGCAGGCATGTATCCGATGTCCATAAAGAACAGGTCTTCTATGGTCATGCCCCTAGCTATTGCGGCAGCTGCGATATCGATGTAAGATGCAACCACAGGATCGTTTCCGACTGCCTGGACACCGAGAATCCTTCCTGACCCTGCTTCGGCGACCATCTTTACAGATGCGGGGGCGGCACCCGGGTAATAGCCCGCCTTCGTTCGGGTGTTTATCGTCGCCGACTCATAGTCGAGGCCATAGAACTCGGCCTCTTGTGCTGAGAGTCCGGTTCTTGCTATGTAGAGGTCTCTGAACTTTGTTACAGCTGTGCCGACTATCCCTCTCATCTTGAGTAAACCTCGCGAAATAGAGTTTGCGCCCGCCACTTGGCCCTCCTTGTTGGCCACAGGCGCAAGGGGGAGATAGACTCTTCTCCCCAACAGTAGATGGTGTTTCTCAACTAGGTCGCCTGCCGCAAAGATCCCCGTGACGTTTGTTTCCATATACTCGTCGGTCGCGACCGCGCCGGTCTGCCCCAGCTTCACGCCCGCTGTCTTGGCTAGCTCGACGTTGGGCCTCACACCAATCCCCATGACCACATCGTCTACCTCATACTCCCCCGCGTCGGTTATGACCATCACCCTGCCGTCTTTAAGGCCGAGGGCACTCACCCGCTCACGTAGGTGGAGATCGATGCCCGCAGAGATCATATAATCCTCGACGGTTTTGGCGATGTCCTTGTCGAGCGATGCTGGTAGAATTCTATCAAGCATCTCGAAGAGTATTGTCTTCTTACCCATCTCGATGAGGGCCTCGGAAATCTCTAGGCCTATGTATCCTCCACCAACAACGGCGATACGCCCCGCCTTAGCTAAACGTTTCTGAGCCCCGGGAACCTGCTCCGGATGCCTTAAAGTGATGGGCCTAACCTCATCAACCCCCTCCATTTTGGGTATTATCGGCTTAGCCCCAACAGCCAGTACCAGAGCGTCCCATCCAAGCTTATAGATTCTCCCATTACTTTTCACCTCTACGATCCTGTTGTCAGGATCGATGGCTGTGGCGGTGGTGTTGGTGAGGACATTCACCCGCCTCTCACTAGCAAAGCGCTCCGGCGAATATGTCTTGAGCGTTTCATATGACGGTACGAGTCCGTATAGGGCATAGGGAATTCCGCATGGCGCGTGCGTAATCATACCAGTCGACTCTACAAGTGTTATCTCGGCGGAGTGGTCTATGCGCCTCGCCCTCGCCGCAGCGGATGCTCCGGCGGCGCCCCCACCTATTACAACTATTCTGCGCATGCTCGACTAGATAGTTTTCTTGGAGTAAAGGTTAGCGCTTCAAATCATTCTGATGTTATAAGGGTTTTGCTGGCGCTTCTGAGTCTATCTGAGTACAGGTTCTGGGCGAGGCGGCAGAGTTCGAGGACCCTCGGATCAGAGATCCAGTAATAGCACTGGTTCCCTACCCTTTCGAAAGCAACTAGGCCTGATGACCTAAGTACCTGGAGGTGCTGAGAGGTGCTGGGCTGGCTCAGCTCTATCGCCGCCGCGATCTCGCTAACAGTCTTCCGGCCGGACTGCAGAGTCCTCAGTATCTTGACTCTCTTAGGGTGGGAAAGGGCTGAGAAGATCTCTGAGAGCCGCTCACAGATGTCCGCGCTCACACCCCATCAACCTTTTGTGGTGTATGGCTTGCCTAAATAGAGTTCGAAGAGGAGATCTAGCCTACCCCTCAACATAGGCCAGTAGAGCGTGGAGAAGGCCCTCTTCATTAGGTACTTGATGAGCGATGGATCCTGCCTTGCGGGCGGCTTCTCGTAGGTTCCGGCAACGAAGATAGCCCTCCTGTCCCCAAGCTCTAGTGGACAGTTTATCCTCCCGTTGTAGCGACAGATGGTCCCCGTCCCTCTGATCTCGGAGGCCACGTTCAGTGCAGCCACCTCGGCTTGGAGATGGGCTACGACCCCCGACTTGGAGATTGGGATATTGGTGGCGTCTCCCAACGCATATACCCCATCGAGGCGCTTAACCCTCAGAGTCTCCTTGTCGGTTGGGATCCAGCCCTCCTCGTCTCCTATGCCAGAAGCCATAATGACCCCCGCCCCCCGATGTGGAGGCACCGTTATGAGTAGATCGTAAGACAACTCTTCACCCTCGAGCGAGTAGACCTTTTTCTTCTGGAGGTCGACGTAGTCGGTGTTAAAGAGCGTTACGAGGCCTATTCCCCTCTCCTCAAAGATGGGCTCCACTACTTCGGCAATCGAGTGGGTGGGGTAAGCTCGTGGGTAGGGTGTGGCAAACGTGATCTCGACCTTATCTCGTATCCCCCTCTTCCTCATAAGCTCCTCGACGAGGAGCACGGCCTCGACGGGCGAGGGAGGACACTTGTGGGGGATGTTCACAAGCACCAGTATTCTACCCCTCTCGAACCTTCTAAGGGCCTCCCAAGTACGCCTAGAGTCTTCTTGCCCGGTGTGAAAGTTGTGAGATGCCTCTGCGAGGCCCGGGACTGCTGATGGTTGGGCCCTCGATCCGGTCGACAGAACTAGGTAGTCGTAGTCGAGCGCGCTACCATTGTAGAAGACAGTCCTATCGTCGGGCTTGACGAGTTCGACGCCGCTAGTATGCAGGATTACCTCCTTTTCCAGCAGCTCCCTCTCGCTTTTCACGAACCTAGATGGCTCAGCCCCTCGGAAGGCGATGTCGATGTTGGCTGGCTGAAAATAGTGGCTATCGGAGTCCGTAAAAAGGTGTATCTCCACTTTCCCGCCGCGGGTCTCGTCTTTGAGCAGCTTCACGAGTCTGTTGGATAGTATGGTCCCGCCAGTCCCCCCGCCGATAATGACTACCCGTACGGGCCTCATTCCCTACTTCTTCACCACCCTAACGATTATTGCCACGTGATCGCCGCGCTCCTCTATCGATACGACCTCATTACCGCTCTTCTGGGCCCATGCCTTTACATCGCTCTTCGCCGCGGGATCCGTCGCGAGCAGCTCTATCTCGTCTCCCGGCTCCGCTTTCCGGTAAGTTTTGATCAGCTCCGTCAACGGGCCTGGACAGAAGCTTCCACGAGCGTCAACTAGACGCCTCACAGGAGGTTCACCTCTAGATGAAGAGTACTTGACCTCCAGAAGCTAGCGCGAGGAAAGTCGAGGCGCCTACAACGTCATCAACCTCGGGTATCAGGTCTGTCTCCTTGATCCCCATAGCGCTCATGGTAGTTGAGCAGGCGTGGAATTTCACGCCCAGCTCCTTGGCCTGTCTAATCATCTCGTATACGCTCGGGACCTTAAGCTCCTTGAACTTCTTAATCATCATCTTTGTCGCGAGATTTGTCATTCCAGGTATGATGCCGAGCAGCGAGGGCATTCCGAGCGAAGGATTCCCGACGGGCGAGATTTTCAGCCTCTCCACCTTCTTCTTAGTCACCGCGTCAAGCCCCCAGAAGGTAAAGAATAGATGGACCTCCATCCCTAAGGAGGCGCCCGTCGTCGCGAGTATCAGCGCTGGGTAGACCATATCGAGCGTTCCCTTCGACAGAATGATGCAGAGCTTTTCCCCGCCCCTACGTTCCTCTTCTTTCTGGCTTGTAGTTACCACCATCCGGTCCACCTCGGTTGATTAGAATATTCGGATCTTCTGATAAATCTTGGCACACAGTTGATTGAAATCTCACAATTTTGTATAGACAGTTATACAGTGCTTCTCAACTACTACATGCTCCGCAGGACTAGGATTAAGTAGAGTATTGTTAGTATTATGGTCAGGAGTGGGGAGATTCCTATTTTTAGACCGTCGAGTGAGAGATGCGTATAGATTAGTGGATGCAACTCCGCGGTCTCTTTGAATAGGCGTGGAGCTAAACCTAATAACACCAAGATTGCTCCTGCGGCTATCAGAGCGACGCCTAGTAGCGTCTCGGGCCTCATGCCATAGGTATCCTCGCGTGGCCGCAGGAAAAATCTTGCGCACCGTCTTAGCCCTGGATCGGTGGTCACTTGTGGCCACGCTTCCCATATATCTATATTGTTGATTGACTGTTCGTCCATAGCAGGTTGGATAGTTCTAGACCTTACATTAAGCGTCTTTATGCGCGGGCTGTGGCCTCGTCTCTCTCTACTGGTGCGTCCCAGCCCTTTGTCGCCGTGTATGCAGCGGTTCTTGGAGCCTCGTCCTCCCAAGTCGGCCTCCTACACGCGGTCAACAATCTTGCCGCGAACGCGTTCCAGCCCCTCTGGGGCTTTCTAAGCGATAGATACGCTGTTAGGGTGAAGCCGATTATGATCAGCGGGCTTATCTCCTCGCTTCTCTGGGTCCCTATCCTATTGACCAAGGACCCCGCGCTCTATATACTCCTCATAGCCTCACAGTCGATAGTGTCTTCGGCGGCCGCGCCGATATTTACTGGCCTTATAGCCGAGGTGGTTCCGGCGCTCATAAGGTCCTCCGTAATATCGATAATCAACTTCTGGGGGCAGGTCGGGTCGATAACCTCTACAGTTCTGATAGGTGCTGCTTCGCTGGCCGGCCTGCCCGGCTACACGTTAGGATTCTCGGTCGCCGCGATTACTGGGACGATAGCTGCGCTGTTCTTTCTTGGGACGAAGGAGCCCTCCATCCGTCATCGAGAGTCTACCGACCTCACGGTCTCGTACGTGATACGGCACTTGGCGTCTTCGAGAGAGTTTCTGCGGTTCTGCGTGATCTCAAATCTTTACGGATTTTACATGTCTATCGCCTGGCCGGCCTTCACACTCACGATGGTGAGGGTCTTAAACCTAGGATTCTTCGAGATCGCCATCCTCTCAGTCGCGTCGGGAGCCGCCGGAATGGTCGCGTCTAGAGTAGGCCGCGGCCTTTTCGAGACGCTCGGCGACGTCAGAACGCTTATGGTTTTCAGGTCCTCTTTAACCCTGCTCCCCGTTGTCTACGCTCTCACACCGTTTCTCCCGGCTCTCATAGCGGCAAACTTGGTAGCGGGAGTGGCCAATGTGGCGATAAGCATCTCTCTTCTCATCTACGTCATACGCATAACCAGCGTCGAGGATAGGGGGACCTTCACATCGGTGTATAACCTGCTTCAGGGAGCCGCCTTTTTCCTCGGTTCGCTCGTGGGAGGACAGCTAATACAACAGTTAGAGCCAAGGCTCGGGATAGTCGATGCCTTAAGGATAACCCTATTGGTCTCGGCCCTCGGACGTTTCTCGTTCGGGATTCTACACACGCAACTATCTAAATAAGTAAGAGAATCGATTATTTTTAGTGGGCATGGCTTGAAGGCTGTGTTGGCTGCTATAGATGGCTCACCGATAAGCAGGCTCGTTGCTCAGACAGCCTTTCGCTTCTCCAAGAATCTAAGGCTCCCCCTCGTGATAATATACGTGTCGGCTGGCCACCTATTATCTGGGGCCCCCCAGCCATCAACCTCCCCGGTCGAGCCCGGCCCCACACCTCTAATCCCCCTAAAGGATAGGGCGGTACACGAAGACACGCGGGAGGTGCTACAGATAGTCGAGGAGCTACTGAGCCATGGAGCGAGAGTGAAACTCTTAACGCTTAGCGGCGACCCCGCTAGCGTGATTGTCGAGCAGGCTGAAAAGCTGGCGGCACTTCTCGTCATAGGGTATAGGGGAGGGGGGATGATAGAGCCGGGGACGGGACGCGTCCTAAAGAAAGTTCTCGAAAAGTCTAGTGTACCGGTAGTCGTTGTCACTAAAAATGTAGACGAGGCTGTTCTCTCCTCACTAGGTGCCGACAAAGACGGGGATTATGGATGAATCGGAAAATAGTCTTCTTCGCGGCGCTGTCTATAGGGCTCGGTGCATTTGTTGATCTCGTGACCTATTGGCTCGCCCCTCCGGGAGACGCGGCGGCCAGCCTGTTATGGGGTTTCGCTAGAATGTACACGCCGGCTCTGGCTTCTGTAGCCGTAGGTGGTCTTAGGATAATTAGAGGCTATATTCGCCTCGACGCGAGGGTGCTAAAATGCTATTTATTGTCACCCCTATTTGCCTATGTGGCTCTAGCATTATACATGCTACTCGCGGCAAAGTTCGGACTGGTTGAGTTGGGACGTCTCTCTACGCTCGTTCCCCTAAAGATGGACCCGACGGTGGTGGTCCTGGTGGTTCTGTTAAACGCGTACATAGCTGCGATCACGGTTAATGCTCTGTTCGCGCTGGGAGAGGAGATCGGCTGGAGGGGGTTTCTTCAAGACGCGCTCGAAAGCAGCGGCGTGGGGCCTTTGAGGGCCGCGCTCGTTGCGGGCGTTCTGTGGGGAGTGTGGCATGCACCCGCTATACTGCTCCTCGGATACAACTATCCCGACGGCAGGCCGCTAGGCTCGTTTATCTTTGTGGCCCTGACGGTATCTATGAGTCTGCCTCACTGGATCTCCCGTGCGAGCTCCGCAAGTATTCTGCCGGCAGCCTCACTACATGGCTGCATCAACGCCATCTGGGGAATAACTGTGGCTACAAGCGCTGTCCCGAGGGAGCTAGATGGGCTAGGACCCCCTGCGATAGCCAGCTGGGCCATTACGTCCGCCGCACTATACCTATTGTTTAAGAGAAGCAGATACCATCCTAGCAAGGTAATGCACAACTGACTTGCTTATGGGCTCCAAACCCATGCTAAGGACCCTAGAGACCCCTACAGCTACCATGGAACATGTAGTCCAACACTGCTAGGACCTTAACCTCCCTACTTTCTTATTACGAATAAAACAACTCGAGACCAAGGCCACAAAGTGGCTTGGGCTTAAGGGCTCTTATTTTGACCAATCCCTCGGCAAGGAAGTGAGCTACAGACTCAGCAACGCATTTCTGGGCGGCCTAGGCATGTCTGCCGCCGGTTTTTTGCAGGCATGCTGGGAATAGGTGCCGGCGCGTTCAAGGTGGCCATCCATGAGCCGGTCCTGAAAATGCCTCCCAAGTTCTCCACGACAACCAGCAACTTTATCATCGGGATGACAGCCCTTGCAGGCTCCAGCATCTACTTCGCCTCAGGTCTCATTGCTGTAGATTTAGCCGTACCTCTAGCGGTAGGCACCTCGTTGGGCGCGTTTATCGGATCTAGGCTTCTGAGGTCGATGAGTGAAAGAGCTTCTAGGGTAGCATATTTTGCCGCAGCCTCTCTTTCAGTTTTACTGATGCTGGTTCGGGTGTTCAAAGGTTGAGAGATAGAGGGTTAGAGAAACTGTTAGGGCTTGTGCTATTGACTGGGTTCGCCTTAGGCCTCACAGTAATGTCTATAGGCATTGTGCTGTATCTAGTTACTTATTGAAGACCGGAATAGAACTCGGAGGCGTGTGGAGAACGGAGTACGGCAGCATCTTTGCCTACCTCACCCACATAAATAGCCCCGCCAATCCAAAAAACATTTTAGAATTAGGGCTCGCCCTGCTTCTACTAACACCTTACGCACGGGCAGTAGCCTCGATTGCCTACTTCATTGCTGAACACGACCTAAAATATGTCATCATAACATCAATTGTCATTGCTCTAATAACATACCTGATTGCATAAACGTTTTGAGCTCTTAATCCATTTTGTTGATGGGTAGGGTTTATTTTTTATTAGTTTATGGCTGGCTGGATTAAGTTTAACCACCTCCAGACATGGTGTAGAGTGCATCCCTAGAAACATCCCTAAAACCTGGCCTACGAGTAACCGTAAAAAGCAAGTGCTTCCGTCAAAAACATATGTAAACACTGGCTAAAAATGTAATACATAAGTCAACATGTAACGGGAGTGTTAACTTCGGACCATGTATGAGAATAAGCTTGGGCCAGAGATTTTAAACGCCATATGTAACTATGGTTACACTTAAATATGCTTGGGATCGAATTATTCTAGGGGAAATGGTTTCATACAAAGAACTCTTTGTCCATTACTTATGGAGGCCGAGAAGCCTGTGATTGAGAAGAACTTGTTAACCATAAAGGTTCTTGAGGCGGTCGAGAAGTCTGACTCATGTCCATTATGCTATCTTTGGCTGAAGCACGAAAGCAGGCATTTGAAATACCTTCTCACCAATGAGGTGACGATGGATCCCGGGTTCAGGGAAAAGGTTCTATCTTCTCGGGGCTTCTGTAACCGGCACACTCACCTGCTTTATGAGGCAGCCAGTGGAGTGGGCACGGAAGATGGCTTAGGCTACTCCCTCTACATGCAGAGCGTTGTTGAAGAAATCTGCCACGGGCTCAAATCTTTACTCTTATCTAATATCGAGGAGAATACCGCATGTAAGGGCACAATTTTGCGGTGGTGGAGGCGGAGGCAGGCAATAACACTAATGGTAGAAAAGGCCAGTAAAGCATATTATGGGGAAGGATTCTGTCCTGTGTGCGAGTCTCTATGGACCTTTGACCAGATATATCTATACACACTGCTCCAAATGCTTGATGACAAAGACTTCCGTGAAGAATTTAAGACGAAATGGCTCTGCCTTCCACACTTTTTATCAGCTCTTAGATTGGCTGGCAAAAGCAATCTAAAGAGTCCAGCCGAAGTTATCCACACACTTATAGAAATTGAAGTAAGTCTCCTTGAGCGGCTTTCGCAGCTTCTCTCAGAGTCCATCAGAAAACATGACTGGAGATTCAGAGACGAGCCGCGTGGACCAGAGACAGAAGCAAACTCCTTGGCTTTGTCTATACTCGCCGGTGTTGAAGGGCTTTATTCATGTAGCCTTAAAGCATACAGGCCGTGTGTGGCCAGAGAAAGGCTAAGCCGGGCTTATGATTCTCTAGCGATGGAGTAATGAGGTACAATGGTTGTTAGCAATACAGATGCCAAGACAATGGCTGCAAGATTCGTAGTCTTGCTGGGTTTGGTCAGCCTTTTTGCTGATATGACATATGAAGGGGCGCGAAGCATCACTGGACCTTACCTAGCATTTTTGGGGGCAAGTGCCACTGTTACCGGCATTGTAGCAGGATTGGGTGAGTTCATAGGCTACGGCTTACGGTTAGTGTCTGGGCATCTAACCGATCGGACGGGGCGCTACTGGGCAATCACGCTACTCGGATATAGTTTGAACCTGTTCGCCGTCCCTCTCTTAGCAATTGCTGGCAACTGGGAGTTCGCTGCATTTCTGATGGTAATGGAGCGACTCGGTAAAGCCGTCAGGACACCCGCTCGCGACGCTATGCTCTCTTACGCTGCTTCTAAGACTGGGCGCGGTTGGGGTTTCGGTCTTCATGAAGCCATGGATCAAATCGGGGCTGTTCTTGGTCCGCTATTAGTAGCGGCGATTCTATATTCCAATGGAGGTTTTTCAAGGAGCTTCGGGGTTTTAATTGTGCCTGCTATCCTAGCCTTAAGCTTATTGGTGGTTGTAAGACAGCTCTATCCGCGCCCCAAGGAACTTGAAACTACCAAGCCTCAAAAAATAGACGGAGAATTACCACGTGTATTTTGGTTTTATCTTGTTTTTGTGGCTGTCAGTGTATCAGGATACGCCCATTTTCAGCTGATCTCATACCACTTCTCGCTATCTACGCTGTTTTCGGATGCGCAGATACCTGTCTTCTTTGCGGTAGCTATGGGTGTAGACGCGCTGGTAGCTCTTATTGTTGGGCCACTCTTTGACCGAGCAGGGTTGCGTGTACTGTTAGCAGTACCTATTCTGAGCATACCTATTACACCACTTGCTTTTTCTACCAACCATGTGATGGCACTGTCGGGTGTAATCTTTTGGGGTGCTGTAATGGGTATTCAGGAATCTATCATGAGGGCGGCTATAGCGGATTTGACCCCGGTCTCGAAGCGTGGCTCAGCTTACGGCATTTTCAATGTGGTCTATGGGCTTTCTTGGCTACTTGGAAGCACAGTTATGGGCTTATTATACGGAATCGGTGTAGCCTACATTATTTCTTTCTCAGTCGTGCTCGAGTCTTGTGCTATACTATTACTGGCATTTCTTTAGCCTGACTTTTATCGCAACTCTTTGAACCTAAGTTACTAGTGTTTTTTCACTACCAGAACAGAGCTCTTGCAATTGCGTACGACTTTCTCAGACACGCTGCCCAATAGTGCGGCTCTAAGCGCACCCCGGCCCCGTGTTCCTATCACGACCAAGTCAGCTTCTATAGCCTCGGCATACTGACAGATTTTATCTGCAGGGTCACCGTAAAGGATCTTTGACTCGATAAGGATTTGCTGTCGGCTGAAGTACTTATCTATAAGGCTTTTATGAAATGATTGAATCATTTTTTCTTCTTCAGTGATGGACTTAGTGTTGATTTCCCCCTCTGAGCCCACTAAAGCTGGCATACGAATGACGGTGAGAACTACGACATCGGAGTGGGTTAGGGACGAAAGTTTGGCAGCCGCCTCCATTACAGCATAGGCATATTGGGAGTCATCTATTGCTACAAGGATTCTGTTGAACCCAGCTACCTTCCGGTCAGACAATTCCCTTTCCACCTTTTTCATATCCTTTTAATTAAAGTTTTGTAGGAACGAATCTTTTAGCTATCAAGGTGGGGACTACAGCACTTAGTATAACCGATACAACGACCACAGAGAATTGAGAATCAGAGAGAAAGCCCAAGTCGTGCCCCAAGCTAGCCGTTATTGTGCCAACAGTGAGACCTGTACTGAAAAGCATAGTTGAAAACAGGGAGGCTTCCGGAATCCACCTCTTACATAACATCACTGTACCGATAACTTTCGACCCAAGTTTGACAGCTAGCATGGCAAGTACCAGCTCAAGATTACTTAACACAGCAGGCAGGGAGATAAGCATACCGGCTCTCATGAAGAAGGCGGGCGCCAACAGAGTGAACGTGACGGTCCGCATCTTGGACAGCAACTCTTGATGCTGCTGCAGGATATTGGCGAAGATCAAACCCAGCATAAACGCCCCAAATGCAGCATGTAGTTTTGCTTCGTCTGCGAAGAAAGCGACACCTAGCAATGTTGCAAGGATGAAACGCAGTTCAAGCTCGACAGCCCTTCGCCCATAATTTCGAACTATGGCTTTCAACATTTTGGGAATCAATAAAACCATCGTGAAGAGAGTTGCAACAAAGAGGACGGTAACCACATCAAAGGCAGGTTGCACAAAGTTGATACCTATAAGTGTCAGAATATCATTAACAAAGGTAACTCCGATTATGGTCTTGGCAAAGGGCATCTTGATTAACTCATATTCTGTTAGAATAGCGTAAACCACAGCTATTGAAGTGGTTGTTAGTGCAAGGCCCGCGGCGACGGTCGCTTGAAATGACCATTTCGCAACTAAGCTAAGGAAGAGGAATTCACCTACAAGTGGGGCTAAGAATGCCATGGAACCTATCACAACACTTTCCTTGGCTTTATTCCTCAAAAGACTGAATTCGATTTCAGCACCAGCCAAGAAGGTGAGTATCAACCCGCCAAAGGTGCCTAGGAAATCAAGCCATTGGGCAAGACCTACACCAAGCGCATTTGCTAGGACAACGCCAGCAAACACTTCTATGATCGACGAAGACACCTTAATCCTTAAACTGATGATGCCGGCAGCCAGAACTGCAACAGCAACCAAAGCTGTCCCGTATAGTTCAACCATGTTTTCACATGAAATATAACGCATTTATTAAATGTAACCATTGTTACATACGGACTTTTTAACTTAGGTATTACTGTCATGTTCTTGACGGGGAGAACCATTCTCCCGTGGTTTTCCGAGGACTTTACAGGCCTAAGTTAACTGAGTCATCATATCCTACTCTTAACGGTCATGTATGTCTTTTTAAGTATCCCATGATGCAATGACTATTTGTGATAAGATATGAAGACTCCTAAGCCAACCAGCTGGGTAATAATCGCATACGATGTACCTAATCAACCCTCAAAGCTTAGGCTTCGAGTATGGAGAGAACTCAAAAAGGCTGGGGCAGTCTACCCCTCCCTCTCTTTTTGCATTCTGCCAAACACAACCAAAACGATGAAGCACGCTCTAAATCTGAAGAATAAAGTAAAGGAATATGGACACGTTATAGTGTTTAAAGCGAAGGCAGTTAGCGAAGAGGATTACAACACGATAGTCAATCTCTTCCAGGTGGAGAGAGAAAAACAATATAAAGAGATCTTAGAGGAGTGTCATGAATTTCTCCAAGAGATTGAATCTAACATCACTGGCCAAAAACTGACAGATGAAGAAGTGGAAGAGATGGAAGAGAGCCTGGAGGGGCTTGAACGATGGTTTGAGAGGGTGAAAGCGATAGACTGGATATCCGTGTCGCCAAGAAGAAAAGAGGTCGAAAAGGCGCTAGAAAAGTGTAAGGATGCATTAACTGATTTCGCTGAAAGAGCACAGGCTAGAGGGGCGATACATCAGCCTAAAGAAGAAAAACGGAGACAGTAGGATTGTAACTAACGTTACATTTATGACGAATCCTTCATAACTAACAAAGCAGCATAGGACGCTACCGAGAATGTATGAGAAAGAGGGGCCGACAGCAAGATCAAATAAAACGAGAATTCTAGAGATAATGCGCCTCCTCCAGTATGAAGGATGCCTAATACGCAGAATGTGTGACGAGTATGTGGAAAGGAGTTTGTTCTGGTTCTTTGCCGAAGCCTATGGAGAGGGCGTAGCAGGAAGCAAGTATAATGACCGTGAGGTTTTGTGAAAAACACACCAGAATGGTTGCGAAGACCTGTCTAAGGTGGCAGAAAACTGTAATCTATTCATGGATCCTTAATGGTAAGCTACCTAAAATTCAGGGTCTGCACAAGCTGTTAGGAGCATATACTGAAAGTAAACTCCGTTAAACGGGCCGCTGTTCTAAAAAGATCTGATCTAAGGAAGACTATTATGGAGCTTGCCACCCTCGGACCGGTCTTGGTCGGCGGCGGGACTGCGCGTCTATTGTCTCTTGAGGGGCTCCTGCCTGAGTCCGCAGTAGGCGCAGACCTCGGCATCGATAGGGATCTCCCTGAGGCAGTACCAGCAGAACTTCATGTTGGGGTCTTCGGGAACGATCTCCTCCCTTTTCTCGGAGAGGAGGCCCCATAAGACCATGCCTATACCTGCAACGGCCACGGTCCAGAAGGCCAGAAAACCAGCAAGCATCAAAACTATGCTGACGAGGAGGACAATAATCCCCGAGAGGATGAGGGGAGGGTTCACGCATAGACTAACGTAAGTTGGATTAATAACTAAGTCGATAGTGTCCAATAATGGGTTTATATAGCTGAGGCCCTCCCACAATAGCCTCGCGAGTAGAAATAGACGCTCTAAGACAGTATTTAAAGCCTTATTTGGACGCTACCGTGTCAGGTTGGAGAAAACCTTACCCTCCCCCTCTTTTCCCTCTTTCACATTTATTCTTCCCTTTCTATCTACTCTTTGTAGTGGGCGAGCTGCACCATATTCCCCCCTTGTTCGCCTTAGTATATCTATCACATCTTCTTTCTCTAATGTGTCTATTGTTAGCTCCCCCTCGCCTTCTCCCTCCTCGCGGGGATCGACCCGATAGAGGAGCCTATCCCGGTACGTCCCGTGGCCCATTAC
>JAVVGN010000049.1:0-14421 GCA_032249095.1 Candidatus Caldarchaeales archaeon
TCCTCGTCCTCCTCGAGCGGATAGCCATGCCACTCCGCCCACGACCAATAATCCTCGCCAGCAAAAGTCTTCCAAAGTAAAGCCTCAACCCTCAGAAGCTCACGCCGAAGCTCCCCAACAGACGGGGTCAACTCCATCTGGCTAAGGCACGCCTCAAATTCACCCCGGAATTTGCTCCACAATTCGCTCACGATCTGTCTGTTCCAAAGATATGCCCAGCGAACCTCACGGTCAGTGCAGTCGGGACAACGCGAGCCACACCGCATACATACAGGCTCAAAAACATCATACCCCACATGCTTCTTCAAAGCACGACGCACCTCGCCCGCCACCAACGAAGCAATAATGAACAAGCTGCTGAAACAATCCCCACAAACATAAGTCTTGTTGAAAGCCAAAAGCTGTAACGACGCAGAGTCTAACCCATACCTCTTCACCACCCGCCATAACCTCCGCTGCCACGAAATGTGAAAATGCCTAAGCCTCCCCCGACCCACCAACTCCAAACACCTCGCACAACGACCCTCCTCATACAACTTGGCAAACGAAAGTATCCGAGCCCTAACGCTGGGCACAAACCACCCCCGCCAAATCGCCGCCAGCTCCTCCTGCGAAGGCCTAGGCCTGTAGGGAATTTTGCAAATAATCTCACCGTCATCAGACCGAACATAGTAATAGTGAAGCCTACGCCTAACCACCGCCCGCCCCCCGCCAGCCCCCGCCCCGCCAACCCTATCCAACCTATCTTGACAACCTTCAATAGAAATGTTAAAACCTGGCAATGGCGGTGGGGCTGTGCTGGTGGCGGGCGCTGCAGTCGCTGGGTCCTTTGTGGTTGGCGAGGTGGTCACTGACAAACTCCGCCCGCCGTCCCCCGCCACAGAAGTCGCCCCCAGCACGCTCCCCCCAACCTCTTCGGCTGCCACCGCACCCGCAGAGGCCACCGACTGCTGGGGCCGGCGGGGCTGGGCTAAGAAGTTCTCCTCTCCCTCCCCTCTAAATCTTCTTTCATGATCTGTCTCCTTACCGCCAGCAGTTGACCGGTCAACTTCTGGCAAGCTACTGAGCCCATTCCCGGCCGCCACCGCGCCCGTGAAAGGCTGGTCGGGCGGGGTGGAGGGGGCTGAGCTAGGAGAAGTTACCCTACCTGCTAGCTCTGCACTTTCGTAATTAAGCTGGCTCCTCGCAGTGGCTGCCTCGCTGCCACTGGAAGCCGGGAGATTCTTTTCATTATTATCATTATCATTAGAGGAAGAGGTATTGGGAATCGTCAACTTGGAGAAAACTTGGTTGGGATCTTGGGGGGCATCTGACATTTTATCGGCAATTTGGGGGAAACCTGAATTTTGGGGGGTCAAAAAAAGAGTAGCGAGCCGCGTCAGGTTATCTTCGGAGTTGAGCAATCGCTCAATATCCTCTTCGGTGGCGCTTGTCAGCCACTCGACGAAGGGCACCCATTTGGGGTAGATATAGTATTTCCCTTCTCTGGTGTTGGGTTTGGGGTAGTGGACGACGCCGTGGAGGACTGGAGGTCTCGATTTAGTGTGGTTTTTCTTTGCTTTCGGGTAGACCTTTGTGGTGAGTTTATAGATAGTTCCCTTGTTCAGTCCTGAGGCTTTGCTGAGTTTGGTGATAGTGACGGCGGATTTCCATGAGGTGGCTTTCAGCTCGTAGAGGGCTTTGAGGATTTTTATGGCGGTTCTGTTCTTGAGCAGTCGGGTGAGGCGTGAAGTGGCAATGTTAAGGTTAAGATTGTCTCTCAACAAGATTTCCCTGACTTTGGGAGGGAGCTTATAGGAATTGAGGCGGTGGAAGAATTCGATAATTTGGCGGAAGGCATTTATCGAACTCTCCTTTCTATGGATTAGCGTTTCGGCGATCTCCTCGGGGCTCGCCCCGCTTGCGGCGAGGATACCGGCTGGCAGGAGGTAGAACCCTTCTCGCAGCCCTTTGTCTGGGTAGTGGACGAAGCCTCTGAGGTAGCTTCGGTGATTTCTGTCTCCGACAATGAGGCGGTAAATGTAACCGCGATTTATACCTAAGTCCCTCTCCATTTCGGAAATGGTCACTTTGTTTCTGGCAATTATTGCCCCCCGTTCGAAGAGGTAGTTAATGATACGCATAGCGACGGGATGGTTCAAGGCTCTCTCAGCATAAGAGATTGCCTGTTCCTTCGTCACCGCTTGCACCTCCTTCAAAAGTTGGTTGAAGGTAGGTAAAGAAGAAGCCGTCGTAGTAGGCTTCGAGGATAGCGTCTATAGCTTCCACTGCCGAGCCCCTTTCGCTGAGAAGGTAGTCGTAAACTTCGTCTACGGTTGGGTGGAAGGGGCATTTTCTTTTCTTTAGATATTTCTTGAGGAGCTCGTATGTTTTTTCGGTATCAGAGGTTTTGCCTTCGATCAAAGTGAAAGAGAAATATAGAGATTTGAGGGTATCGAGGACCCCCCAGCTTGGGGCGAAAATGGTGAGGACTTCCGAGATCGTGGCTGGGGCATTTATTTTCCCTCTGAATTCCATGTAATCGGCAAGGGTTTCTGATAATGCTCTTCGTGGGAAGAAAGGGAAGGCGGGTGTTCTTTCGTCGAAGAGTTCGCCCAAGGCGAAGGCGATATTTCCTGTGGGGTATTTACTGCTGAGGGCGCCAACCACTTCGTCAACAGTGGCGGGGAAGGGGACTTTTCGGTTTGAGAGGTAATCGAGGATGCTTTTCTTGCACTCTTCGATCCTTTCGAAAAATGTGTCGTCTTTCGCGGTTAAGAGTCCGGTCCAGCGGAGGGCGACCCCATAGCCCCAGATAGGTCCGATGACGCTGACAGTCTCACCGACCGAAGGCGTGCCTGTCCTTGCACGATATTTGACAAAGGTGTCAATTTGCAAAGCGATAGGCGGTGCTACCATTTAGCTTCCGTCCTCCTTACTTCCAGCGTATGCACCGCTTGGTAGTAAGTATAACGCACCCACTGGACTTTGTCAAGGTGCGCTGGCGGGATTGAGTTTGTCCAACCGTATTTTATCGCCAGTGCCAAGCAAATGCTCCAGAGGAAGTTTTCTGGCGGGGCTGTTTGAAGGAACTCGACGATATTGCCCCGCAAAAGCAAGAGCATACTTTCGTCGCCGAAATTCCATTCGCTTGTGTTGAGCAAGTAGTAAATGGTTAGGATAGTGCTTAGGTAGGTTGAGAATGGCTCAAGTTTTCGGCGCTGCTGCCTGACGGAGGGGAAGAAAAGGGATAGCTCGGATAGGGTGTTTTTGCTGCTGGTGGTGATATCGGGTGGCGGGACGGGCTCGGGCAGGATAAAGAAGTAGGTGAACGGGTAAAGTTGGTAGTAGGTGTAGCCCTCGTGGGGGTTGCTCGCAAGAGAATTTATCCGAATAAATTCAGTTAGGGCTGAGATTGCGTAGGTTGGCTTTTCCGAGCCGTAATACACCAGTATTGAGGCGATTTCCGCGTTGCTTTTTGGCTGGATTTTGTCCAGCTTGTATGGTTTTTGAGCCAGAGTTTTGTTGCGGGTGGAGACGCCCCGCCAGCCTACGATTAGGTTGGGGAGCACTGGCTCGAGCCAGCCCCGAGCGAGCCTAAGCCACCTAACAGTCTCAAAATCGAGTATAATATATGTGGGTCGGTTGAACCATATGAGCATTTCTGCTACACCGCCCGAAATTTTGGCACGCTCGTAGAGCAGAAGTAAAAGTTCGACGGGGACTATGGTGGGAAGAAAGGTAAGGAAAGCAGTGACTAAGAAGGAGGAAAGTTAAATGCTTGCCTTGTTGAGGTCGCTGCTCGAAAGAATTCTGACCCCGAGGGAAGATTTGACGAGGACTTACCGCCCCGTAAAGGGTTGGGCTGTGCCCCTTGAGCAGGTTTTAGAGGAGCTCCAACCAGAAGCACTTGAGCCTGTAGGTGAGCGGAGAGAGTGCTGCTGCAGAAGCAGAAAGGGGGGCAAAAAGTGAAGCTTATCCGAGAGCCGATAGTTCGGCTGATTGCGGTCACTCATTTCCGAAAGCCCGAAGATTTGGAGGAGTTCCAAATTTGGCAAACCGACACCGACAACGAGCCCCAGCAACTCATAGAGGTATCTGGGCGCGTCTGCTATAATTCATTCTCAAATCCGAGCGGTCGCACCAACGAACAATACATTGCCAACTTGCTTTCGCAGGGGCACATGAGTGTCATCGAACATGCCGTTGCCAGTTTTTACATTCGGGGTGTCAGCCGCGCTCTTACACATGAGCTTGTCAGACACCGCCATTTTTCTTACTCCCAGCGTAGCACCCGTTATGTCGACGAGAGCGATTGCGGGTTTATCGTTCCCGACTGCATTGCTGAAGACCCTGAGGCGCTAAAAGTCTTTGAGGAGGCAGTGAGCAAAGCTCAAGAAGCCTACCGCCGACTTTGCGAAATTTTGGAGCGGAAGTTTGCCGATGTGGAGGACAGGACGTTGAGGCGTAAAATGGTTCGTCAAGCAGCCCGTTCGGTGTTGCCCAATGCTACCGAGACTGCTTTAGTTATGACTGGGAATTTTAGGGCGTGGCGGCATTTCATTAGGCTGCGGGCGAGCAGGCATGCCGACCCAGAAATTCGCAGGCTCGCTATCTTGATTTTGCGTGAGCTTCAGAAAGTCGCCCCCGCCGTTTTCGGGGATTTCGAAATCGTCCCGTTGCCTGACGGCACAGAGGAAGCAGTGCCGAAATATTTAGGCGAGTGAGGTGAAGCAAGTTGGAGGCTCAGGATTTGGTCGAGAAAATTCGGGGCATTATTTTGTCGGCGATAGATTATGCGGTCAAATACAACCTTCCGCTTCCGTCGGATGTGGCGCAGTATTACTTTCTTCACGGCAAGAATTTACCCGACTGGATAGGGAAGCACTACAATGACCCTTCTTCCAAGCACTATGTTTACTATCGCTTCGCTATTGAGGAATATCGGCGGTTGGTCAAGTATCTTATTACGGGGGAAGGCGAAATCGGCGAGTTGACTTGGGGCGAGCGGCTCGTCAATCAAGTCCAGCAAGATTTGCTCGGGTTGCGTGGGGCTTAAAATCTTGCTTGGTGGTGCGAAAATGCAAGAAATTAGGGGTTTTGCACGTCGTCTCAACGACATTCTCCTTACGACCCAGCTGACGAGTTACGACGACGTAAAGAAGTTGCTGGAGAAACTTCAGGCTGATATTGCCGACTATCTGCGGGCTCATGGTATCGGTAGCCCTGAAGAGACCATAGCCGCCCGTCAGCTTTACATTGTTACGAAGTGGATGGCTAACAATCCCGCTTTTATCGTTGACTTTTACTTCCGAATTCTCTTTCTTGCCATTTCTGATGTTTTGAAGCAGAAGGCGATTGGCAGGGAAGTTCCTTTGGAGGTTATCGAGGAAGCCGTTCAGATAGCCGAGCAGGCTAAGGACGCTATCCTTTGGAGCCCCGCCGTTTTCCAGCACACTCGTGGCGGCGTTCTCCAGTTGACGCAAGGTATTAGCCAAGTAATTCGCCAAGTTGAGACCGACAAGGAGGAGCGTCGCCTGCTGAACCGAATTAAGCGGCTGCTTGAGCCGATCATGCGAATGAGCGCTAGCGAAGTTCCCATTCAGGTTTCTTTGGTTGAGCTTTTGTTTGCGCATGTTCCCGTCAAAATTGACCGAGACGGTGCAGTTGAGTTCATGAATTTGTTCAAGAAGCTGAGCGAGCGGGTGGACACTTCAGCGCCATTCTACCGCCAGATTTTGAGCCGCCCAGTTTTCAAGGGGATTGAGCGCCCGATAGTTGAGGATTTGGACGTTTGGCGTCACTACTGGTCTCTTTTGGTTTCTTATGCGAACGACCAAGTTACCCGCTGGGGCTGGCAGAGTCTACCTCCGATAGACGTGATTATTTACACGGGGACGATAGTTGAGAACATTGCTGATAGTTATGCTTATACCCTGAAGATACGAGGCGCACCGCCCAAGTTTGTTATCAATCAGCCTTTGGTCAAGCGCGGCTCTTCCCCAGCGGACGTTCACTTGGTAGTTCACGAAGTTACGCCCGGTCATGCTTTTCACCTCACTTTCATGGAGAGCGTTGAGAGGAAGGCTGGCGAGACGCCCGTCGGCGTCGCCGAGAGTATTGAGAAAGAGTTTGTTTTCCTTCCGATAGCGCCCGTTGCACCATTTTATGAAGGTTGGGCGACATTTGCCCAGTGGCTTTTCGGGCTTCGCTCGGGGACAGCCAGATACAACTACCAATGGATTTTGGAGATTCAGTTTTACTTGGACAGGGTTAACTACCTTATCGGTGAAAAACAGCCGGACAGCATTCATTTCGCCCGCCTTGCCGACCCGCTCCAGCTTTCCGCCTACTTTTTCGGCTACTTAATGTGGCGTCGGTTCTACCGAGAGGCTCGGGACGACGACGAGTTATTGCGCCATGCTTTGTATGGACGTTTCCCGCCTATGGACCCGCAGGGCGGGCTCTGGGACTTAAATTCCGAGTTGAGCCAGATTTTGGACGAGATAGAAAATATCGAGAAGCGAGGAAAGATTTCGCTGGAGGGATAAAAAGTGCAAACTCGGGTTTTCAGCGAAGGTGATTATTGGGTCGTTGAAGTTTGTGACGACAACCAAATGCTAATCAGGGTAGGCTATGACCATGAGCCGAGCAAGGAAGAAATTGACGACTTAATCCAACAACTTTTAGCGTCGTCGCCGCCACTACTTGAGGAGGTGTCTTCGTAATGGCAACCCTAACTTCCGTCAAAAGCGGTTATTGGAGCGACCCGACGGTTTGGAATGCTGGTCGTGTGCCCGCCGCAGGTGACCAAGTTGTCATTGCGTCGGGGCACACTGTAACTTACAATGTCGTGGAAGGCAGCGCAAACGATGTGGAGTTGGGCACGGCAGGCAACTCGTTAGATGTTGACATACAAGGCACGCTTCAATTTGATACTACTGCCACGCAACCTTTGCGGCTACGATTTAAAGGCTACATGCTAGTTAGGAGCACTGGCAAACTCATTGTGGGCACTCCGAGCAACCCCATGCCCGTTAGGGTCACAATTGTGAAGACTACATCAGGCTATCATATGATTTTACATGACGACAACGCCGAAGTTTCATTTGTTGGCTCTCCCAATGTGCCTTACGATAGTCAACAAGGTTGGTATCGTTTTATCACAACGCTCGCCTCGTCGGCAGCGAGCGGGGCGACACAAATTATAGTTTCAGAAAATTTGAATTGGCAAGTAGGAGATTATGTTATGTTGCCCCGCCTACCTGGGGCTGAATTGCCAACCTCCGTAATTTCACCTTTCCTTGCGCAAGTGACTGCAGTCAGCGGAAACACTTTAACTCTGGGCACTTCTTTACCCCAAGCCTATCCCGCTGGCGCATGGGTAGCAAAGGTCAACCGCCCAATTTTGCTTTACTTCACAAACAACAACTCGGGCTACTACTTCTTCGGCGGCGCAGCGGCGGGAAACTACTTAAATTTCACTGGGCTTAGATGGCTTTGGTTTCAAGTCTCTGGCACTACACCAGCCTATTTGGCGTATTATGCACGCTTTTACGACAGCAATATTTCATACAACACACTTCTGCCACACTATCTCTCTACTAGCTCTGTCGCCTCAGCACAAGTTTACTACCCGACAATTTATTACCACTGTGGTGTGCCTTTCCAGTCAATTAACGCCCCTGTGAAGCATGTTGGCGGGGTGCTAACTTCGTCCCACTATGTTTTGGGCTCAAGATACAACATTTCAATAGAAAATGCGCATGTGTGGGATTGGTATCCTCAGGGAAACTTGTCAAACAAGGTTAGCATGAAAAACTGCACAATTTTTGTCTTCTGCTCACGCATGAGTCTTTACCACATTGTTGAAGATAGCACGATTTATGGTTTAAACTACTATCAAAACTTCACTGTGCCCTATCTTTCCCGTAATGTATTCAGAAACTGCAAGTTTTACAATTATTCCTCGTTGGGTTACAGCACCACTTACCGCAATAGGTTTGACTGGGGCTACATAGGCGGGTTAATTTTAGCTGATTATCTAAACTGCGAATTATATGACACTTGGGTTGAGCCTTACACTTTTAGCGACGCTATCGGCTACGATATACCGAAGGTGCGATTTGTTAACAAAAAGGTTGGCAGCACGGTAATCAAGGAGCAGGAATTTCAGGCGGGCGGGATAATTACTACTACAGACGGACTTCTTCCTCCTGACGTTCCGCTGAAGGCGACTTATTCTTATCGCTTTGAGCCCAAAAATCCGAACTTGCCACTCGTTTATCGATTCCCGCTCAACGAGAATGACAATTTATTGGAGGTCTGGAGTTATGCTGATACTTCTCAATATTCAATTCCTGCCGGCTGTCGGGTGGAAATAGTGCCTCAATCCTATGGGTTGCAGCCTGACCCGTGGGGGAGTGATATCCCTCGCCTTGCCTTTGCCCCGATCCCCGCTGCCAACTTGCAGTGGCAGAAAGTCGCTGTTTTTGCCCCTTACACTTGGGAGAAGGCGGTGGGTCAGATCTTGGTGCGGGGCTCGTCGGGGGCGATTTGGCTTGTCTGGCGTAGCCGCCGCGTTTCCCTTTCCTTATTCAGCCCCTATCTTTTCGTCGACGCTTCCACAAAGTCGGTCTACACTAATATTGCTGACATGACTATTTACCTTTCCGCCTTGCCGTTATCTCAGCCCACAAAAGTTTTGGCTCAGTTTCTCAATGTGGGGCAAGCAATTAACTCTGCGGTTTTGCGCATTAGGCAGTTTGGCTCAACCTCGGTTACCGCCAGCGTGCAGGGGCTACCTTCTGGCTCAGTTTGGGCGTTTGACCTTCCCGACAGTATCGTTAACCAACTTGCTTCTCAGACCTATTATGCTGCTGAGTTTGTTCTTACTCTCGCCGATAATAGCACCGTCGTATTGCCTCGACCTGCAATGGTGGTCTTTAGAGGTTAAGGCTCGAGGATTTATACGTATAAATTCTGCTCAGCTGCTGATTGCTCTGACCCGTGCTCGGTAGTTCGTGCTCCGCAGCAATTGCTGGGGCAGGTTAACTCTAACAACGATATTGTCCGAAGCGTTTGCCCGCAAGATTGCTCCTGTCATTGGTTGCCAAATATTTCCGCCGTCGTAGCTAACTTCCCAGTATTGTCTGGTCTTCCAGCTCCACATCTCGTAGCGGATATTCGCGGGGGGATATTCAATTGTTACGACAAATTCTTGAGGTTTCGACCAGACTGCGGGAATAAAAGTGACCCGTCGTTGGCTGAAATCGACGTTAATGCTCGTCGGTGCGGGCGGTTCAGTTACGGCGTCTTCTTGTCTTGCTAATGTCAGGTAGTTTTGGTATCCGTAGCGGGCGACGGCGTAAAGTTGTCCTGTTGTGAAGTCGTAAGAAATCAGTGTTTGGACGGGCATTTCGGGGGTAATGTATTGATATTCGTCTCCGTCCCAGACTGGGATTAATGCTGCCAGCTCGTATTTGCGGTTTTCCAAGTCCAGCCTATAAACTCGGTTCCAGAGCCTGACGGTGTAAAGGTAATTTCCGTTGCTGATTGCCCGAAAATACATTTCGAGCCAGTAAGGCTTAGCATAAGTGGGCAAGTATCGGATGATTTGGGCGACGGCGGAAAGGGGCAAGTTAGTGAATCCTGTGCTGCTGACCCTCAATTTCCCTTCGCTTAGGTAGTATGAGAAGAGAAGCCTCTCGTCGAGGTCGCTTTTATTTGTCCCGTAAGCAACCCATTTGCCTTTCCAGTAATCGCCTTGACCCCAGACGGCGAAAGGCGACGAATTCAAATCAGCTTCAATGTCAATTCTTTGAAACCCGCTTGCGGGGGAATTCCACAGGTAAGCCCGTGTGATAGTCGCCTCGTTACTGTCCCTATTTTTTGGCAGCTCTACGAGGATTACCTTTTCGGCTTCCAAAATTGTGTAGTCCGAGTTGGTTGATAGGTTAATGCTTGGCAGCTGATAGTAGGTTTCCAAGTCGAAGAAGATACCGACGGGCAGAAGGAGGATACCTTCAGGAACGATTGCGGGGAAGTGCCTAATATCTGGTTTTATCAGTTTCCTATACTGGCTGCTCAGGAAGATTGCTCGGTAAGTTTCCCACTCGTAGGTTTGGAGGTTGAAGAGAATGAAGTCGCCGAGGCGGCAGAAGGCGATAAAGCCGTGCCCGACGGCGACGCTCCCGAAGGTTTCGCCCGCGTTGGCGGGGAATGCTGCCCACAGGTCACTTATGTGCTCTACTGTCGCTGGGTTTTGAGCGTTCACCACGACAATTCTGCACAGCAGCCGAGAATTTATATCCTGCGGGAGCAAAATTAGGTAAACTTTCCCACCGTGCACATGGACATAGCGCAGGAACATACCGTTGAGCCACCACAGGAAAGTGTCTGAGAAGGGGATAACCTCCCAGCGCTCGACGCCCCATTGCCAGCGTTGGATTGTCGTCACGGGCTCATGCGAGACGCCGACGGAGTAAGGAACTTCGAGCGAAGTAGAGAACCCTTGCGCCCGCAGGATATCCCCCAGCAAAGTTATGGTTGAAGTTTTTTGTCGCGGCTGGGCTTCGACTGGAAGGCTAAATCCTATCGACATGAGTGGTGTGGGCTCGGTATAGAATTCCGCCCTGAACTCTGGGGGCGGAAGGTAGTAGGTAGGTGAAACATTCCAGCTTTCTACAATCTCCAGAACTTCTTCCAGAATTTTGAGGTAGATTAGGTTGGGGATTTCTTCGACGGAAAGGTCTTCAAAGGTGAAGAGGGGGGTGCTCTCAACTGCCAGCCATTGCTCCGAGATAATTAAATCCTCGCTCAGCAAAAATTCCTGCTCTGGCATGCAATTTCCTCTCCCAGCAAGCCCTTACCAACTGTCGTGACGGCTTACTGAAGGCGGGTCGGACGCCCTCAGCATTAGGCTGGTTGGCAGCAGCCCAGCATTAGCCGAGCCTGCTCGGCTAACACGTGATTAGGTAATCCTCCCGCTTAATTCAAGTGTTATGACACTCGCAAGACGATAGCGACCGTCCAAGTATCGGTCGAGGTTTTAGTGCCCCACGAGACAATCGAGCGGTTGAAGAGGATACCGTTCGCGTTAGCGTTGAGGTCAGCGTTAGCCAAGCCGACTTCGTTCCAAGCGAAGTTCGCTTCGGTCGTCCCGAAGGTCGCCATGAACATTACTTGTCTTGAGCCGCTGGGGTCGAATGACGGGGCTTGCGGGTAGCCGCTATCCATTGCCTTAAAGTATTTGCTTACTCCGGCCAAGTTCGTGTCGCTCTGTGACGGGGCTGTCGTTCCGTTCCCCACGCCGATATAAGCGTTGCTGGAGGAGAAGAAAGCCGCTCGGTTGGACGCTGACGGAGCGGAGGAGGTTCCGAGCCCGACGAAGATACGCCACAGAGCCTGCGCCCCGAGGTTAGTTACCAAGTTAATGTCGTGCTCCAAAATTTCGTAGGGCTCGTTTTCGGCGAAGAACCGCTCGTAGTCATACTTCGGAGGCTTTAGCCCGCGAGCCAGATACCACATTCGCTTCCAGACTGGCAGCCGATACTCCTCAATGTCCGCTCGGAACTTCATTAACACATACTTCGGTTTGATGGTAAGCACTTCCAGCATTTTCCTTAGCACCTCCGACACTTAATTTTAACTTCGCCTACTGTAAGCAGACGCGAGGACGATATACTCGCCGCCTTCAGGCAAGGCTGACGGCGCTTGATACCGAACCAAAATGTTATCGGTCGCTTCGTTCCTCAGAACTGGACCAGTCATGGGCGACCAAGTTCCGCCGCCGTCGGTGCTCACATACCAGCCAGTCCTATCGGCGGCGCTGTAAACTTCGAACCCAGGCGCTTGTTCGGGCGGGATATTCATATCGTCTACAAATTTCTTTGGGACGAACCTAAGCAGGAATTCTTGGGGTTGAGAATAGACTGCGGGTCTAAGTATCACCAGAGGTCTACGGCTGACCTGCCAGTTGTTGTAAGGGAAGACGATTGCCGGTGCAGGCGGGGGCGAGTATGGCAAAGTTTGCCTAAATATCGCTATTGCTGGGTCAGCGGGTGGAATTGAAGCGAAGACTGCGTAAACTTTTCCTGAGTAGCGGTCATAGGCGACGAACGGGATGAGCGGGTTCTCTGGCGTCTTCAATCTAAATTGCCCAGCGAGCCCGTCCCACGCGTAGACTTCGGTGACTTTCAGCGGCTCTTCAGCGCTCATTTGCGCTCGGTAAATCCTTTGCCAAACTCGGCTGAAGTAAGCGACTTCCCCGTTCCCTATAAAGGACAGGAGCAATTCTTTCCAGCGCGGGTCGTCTGACGGAAGGTAAGTCCAGACGCCGACGGTCGGGAACGGAAAGTAAGTGTAAGGCACTTGTGAAATTCTCAGGACCCACTTATTTTGGTCGCTGTTGAAATAGATTGAGTATTTGAATAGCAAGTGCTCGTCGATATCGTTACCGCTCAAACCCCATGAGACCCAATTTGTCCCGAAGATATCGCCTTTGAGCGCTGGCGCAACTGGCGGAAGGTCTCCCTCGGGCTCTATATTCATTTCTCTGAACCGAGCGCTCAGCCCCAGCCAGATATACGCTCGGTTTATGTCCACTGAGCCTTCGGTCACGCTCCGCTCGACGATAACTGGCTTTGACGGGTAAATTGGAAGGAGTATGTTATCGCTGCCCGCTGACAGGGACGGCAAGTTATGGAAGGTTTCCAAGTCGTAGAAGATATTATTGGGCAAGAAAATGAACCCTTCGGGCACTACCAGAATGGACGGGTATTTCGGGTTGGTTTTTCTGAACTCTTCCGCAATGTAGGCGAAGCGCAGGAAGCTAACTTGGTTATCGCCGAAGCGTATCCCGAAGGCTTGGTTGCCGACGACACCGACGACGAGCCCGTGCCCGTAAGCGAAGAACCCGAACTTATCTTTTGCCTCAGGCAGGAGCGGGAACTCTTGCAGCTGTGTGACCGTCGGCGTCGAGCCGCTGAAATCTATGGCGACCACCCGACAGTAGAGCGGGGCAGAGACTCTAAGGTTAGTTATCTCGATAGTAGGTCTAAGAAGGACAAGAACCATGATATTGCGGTCGACGAAGACTTCCCGAACCATATATCCGAGTAGCCATTCTGGGTTGCCCAAGAAAATATTTTCCCAGCCAGTCGCCTCGACCGAGCCAGCGTATTTTTGCCAGAGCGGCTCGCTGTCGTGCTCCGCTCCGACCGACTGGTTAATATCAATGAACCGCTTCCGCCTTCTTTCCCGCTCAATTTGACCTTGCAGGTTGAGCACCCTCTCAAATTTCGTAATCTCATAAAGGGCGGTAAAGCCAATTGAGAATAATGGGATTACGCTGGTATAGAACTCGGGCACGGTAATTTCTGGCGGCGGGGTTTTAATCCCGTAACCAGAAATTTCTGTGAGGTTTAGGACTTCTTCACTGAAAAGTTGTCTCTGCAAAGTTTCCAATACATTCAAAGTTTCAAGGAGCGGAAAAACCTTTGAGGCAATATCTCCTAGCGAAATATTTTCAGTGAGTTGGAGGGTTGACGGGCGGCTCAAGGTTTCAGCGAGAGTGGTATCTTCGATTAATGTCCTGCGGAAAGTGGTGTTGTAAGTTTCGGATATGCTCAAGTCTTCCCCTAACCCTTTGGCGATAGTTTCGCTAAAGCCGATATCTTCGAACAAGTTGAAAATCAACCTCAGCAAATCCAGAATTTGAATTTCCTCGCTAAGAGGCAATGTCCTGCCATATTGTTCGGCGATTGCTAAGTCCTCGGTGGCGGAAAAGGTTATTACCTCTTTAACCTCAGCCACCCGAATTTGCGAAGAGCCAGAGACTGAGAAGCTTGGCTGCGTTGGTATTTCCGAGCTATCGTAAATCTCAGCCACCCGAATTTGCGAGGGCACGTGTCACTTCACCCCGTTCTAAGTCGGCGTAATCTCAACTTTAATGACCTTTGTCTGACCCATTTGGTCTTCGCCAGTTACGTCGAACGATTGCAAAGTGTTACCGACGCTGTAAGAGTCTCTCTTGTAATACCACAGAATGTTATCGTCGCTGGCTCGGTGGAACCCGTAATACCTATCCACATTGAATGTTGAAGTCCCGCCACTCGTGCTCCTAATCCGAAATCGAATTGCCCGACCCGACGAGACGTCGACGGCGGCGGGATAAATTGAGACAAATTTCTCGTCAGTCGTAATATCTGGGCTCTCTGTTGTTTCATTGTTATCTCTCGTGACGCTTCCCAGCGGGGTATGGTCGAACCACACATTATAGCTGGGAAATGTAATAGGGACCTCTAAATCCATTTGAGGAAAGAGAAGAAAACCTAAGCCGTAAATTTTTACGGTGAAATTGCTCGTCACCGCAGAGTTCGTTTCTATCCTCAGGCCGAAGAAAAGGTAAATTTTGTTTGTCGAGCCATTCGCAGCGACATA
>JAVVGN010000050.1:0-14339 GCA_032249095.1 Candidatus Caldarchaeales archaeon
GGGCTGGGGATAAATGATGGTTTGGCTGGTAGGGAGGCTCTGGTAGAGCTGCTATCGTATGCTGATTTCGTCAATAGTTCTTTGAGGGGGTTGAAGAAGCTTTTAGGACTTTACAAACCGATTAAGTCGTCTAGAAAGGAGTATTGGAGGCTATATGATGGTAGGCTGCATCGGGCTGTCACTAGGCTGGCGATGACATACTAAAAGAATAGGCTAAACGGGAGACAGTGCTGGGAGCTGGTGAAAAAGATCAGGCAACTAGTGGTGACTGCTCAGGCACCGGGATAGGCCCCCGGCAGCGAGGGGAAAAACCCCAGAACTATACACACCGGGGGCTGCGGTTTTTTAATCGCTGGAGAAACTTCTCCGGCGGGCTCTAACATTATAATCCCGGTGTCTGGGGTTCCTAGACTCGCTGCTGAGGGCATATAGACTAACCAACCCCTCCCCCACTCTTTCCCCTTTTCAGTAAATTGATTCTGACTTTACTCTCTCAACAAACCAAATAGAGGATAAAGAGCCTTTATTGAACTCATCTCAAAATTCCGTATCTTAGGTGTATGATTATTGGTGCTATTGTTGTTAGGGTTTTGTATGTTGATTCTGGCCTCTCATACCTTATGATTATTCTTCTGAATGATTTTATCCGTCCGAAGAACCTCTCTACAGCGGGCCTCATCCTCTTGTACACCTCCACGTTGTATTGTCTAGGCCTCCTACCATTCCTAGGATTCACTGGTATGTCAGGCTCTATACCTATGGATTCTAAGCCTCTCCTTATGGGTTCCGTATCGTATGCTGCGTCTGCGTAGAGCTGCCAAGGCTTCCAATCCAATCCTTCTACAAGCTCTAGAAGCCTTACTAGAGTCATGCTCATTCTCAGGCCTTATAGCTATGTTTAGAGGCATAGAATCCCTGTCTACGCATACATGTATCTTAGTCCCCTTCCTATGCTTGAAGCCATCATATCCTACTAGCCCCCCCTTTCTTAGCCTCGACGGCCGAGCTATCTACAGCAACTACCTCATGCTCCCTAATGGATGCTAACGCTCTAAGTATCCTATCCCATACTTCTTCATCCTGCCACTTCTTAAGCCTCTTCCAAGCAGTCTTGTATGAACCATACTCTAGGGGCATATCCATCCACCTACATCCTGTGGTGAGGACGTAGAGTACGCCATTTATTACGCGCCTATCATTAGTCTTAGGCCTACCAACCCTAGACATAGGAAGAAGAAGAGGATCAATCACCTCCCACTTAAAATCACAAAGCACATGAAACTCCATAAAAAAGGAAAGAAAAGCTTAAATAGTTTTTGAGACTAGTTTAATGTTAGCTGTCACGCTATTAGCTCTACCCCTCCACCAATCCCAGAGCGCAGCGTAATAAAGTTGTTCCGCCTCAGCTCCTCCTCAACGGTGTCTAAGTGTTCGGGTAGAGTATTGACATACACTGTTGGGCCAGTTTGCATGGAGAAGTATGCCGGGACCCCCCTCTTCCGCATCCCTTTCACCAACTCCACCACCCTGAGGCACTCGGGAGTCATTAGTATTGTTCCTGACGAGCCGGTCATCGTGACTGCATGCAGCTCGAGCGTGTCTCGCTCCACGAGTTCTCCGAGAGTCTTGAAGTCGCCTTCTTTTATGCAGTGCTCTAACTGGTCGCAGCGCTTGTTGGCCGACTCTATCCTTGACTTGAGAAATGGGGAGCTCGCGGCTTCTCTATGGGCATCCTCCGTGGATACGTCCAGCCACAGTGGGACTATGATGAACCTCATGTCTAGGTCCGAGGCATCACCTATTTTGACGGCATAGCTGTCCTCGTCTCCAGACCCTGCACGCCACCTCGCATAATGCCCCACGACTGATCTGCAGGCCGATCCGGCCAACAGCCTCGCTATTCTTGATAGGAGCGTTAAGTTCCAGCCATACATCTTGTCCAGCTTGGCGGCGGAGTAGGCTGCCGCGGCGATGGCCGCACCGGCCGATGAGGAGAAGCCCATGCCCTTGGCCTTGACGCTGGGGTAATTTCTGGTCTCGATAACGCACCGCTCATCGATCCCAGCAAGCGATCTGACCCTATCTATCACGCTGCGAACCCTCTCGAGAGCCCGTCCCTGAAGCGGCGAGTCACCAAAGATTACCTGATCAGTCTCGACATCATCGGTGAAGGTGACTCTTGCTACAGTATAGGCTACGTCAGTATTTACCGAGATGCTGTCGTGGAAGGGGAGTCTAAGGGACCAGTCTTTTAGCCCATGATACTTGACCAGGGCCTGCATCGTGTATGCCTTGGCGACAGCCCTCGCAGCCACGGCAAGATCCAGGCTCTCCCACTATTCAAGGCCTAGGGAGCGGTTGTGTGGGAGGTCTTTTAGTAGCCGTGAGAAGGTAAATATGGCTTGAGTCGGGCTAGGGATCCGGCTAGAAGGCTTTTCCACCCTTCAGTCCAAGACTCTGAGAGGGCCTGCTTTGAGGCGGGGATAGCGTTGGCCGTGGCCTATCACTACTTGCTGGGCGCCCCGATCCCCAAAAGCAGGGAGGCGAGAAGGATGCTTGAGCGCGGCCTGAGCGAGGCCTTAGCCATGCAGCCTTTTAGGGAGAAGGTAGAGGTCAGAATAGCCCCACCCCCTAAACGCCGTGGGATCTATTCCTACCCCTACATAACTCCACAAAACTTTACAGTACGTGTGGTGGTGAAGTATGGTGGATGCAGGGTCTTCTCCACCCTACGATGGTCAAGGAAGCTGAGATATCCGCTAATGCTTATTGATGGGGTCGAGAGGGGCTAGTGCCTGCAGAGTGTATTGTCGTCTTTCCCTATACTCTCGTAGCACCGGTCGCAGAGCTTCTCGCCCCCATAGATGTTGATCCTAGCTAGCGGGGAGCCGCACCTCGAACAACGCTCCTTAACCAGCCTCCCTCACCATCCTCAGGAAGCAGTATCTCGGGAACTCCCGAAGAAGCTCCCTATACTCCGGCGTTACTGGCAGAACCCCTGTTAACCTGTCAATCTCGCTTAGAGACTCTCGGAGTATCTCGTGCATGTATCCCTGGAATCCGCGAAGCGCCTCCCAAAGCTTAAGCAGCTCCATGAGTTTCCCGCTCCTCAACGCGAAGTAGCCCTGCCTCACAAGTTCCTCGACCCTCCCCAGCGACTTCAGAACCCGCGCAAGACCACGGTTGGAGACTATGTCGGCATAGTCGTCTCCGAGCTGGTAGACTATCCCGACGAGGCGGCCATACTCCTTGGCAAGGAACCGAACATCATCCGACACGCCTGCCAGCACGGCCGCAGACTCAGCCGCTGCTGCGAAGAGAGACGCAGTCTTATTCTCTATGATGCGTAGGTATAGCAGCTTTGAGGGAGGAGTCGTGGATAGTATCTCCTCCAGCACACCGAGGGAGGCCTTGTCCCAGGCTTCTAGGAAGATCCTCGAGATTTCGACACCCTTTTCCAGAACCGTCTTGAAAGCCAGATTGATGATCCTGTGCCCCTCAATGATAGCCCGGCTTATACCGATCTGCCTCCAGAGGGCCGGCTTGCCTCTCCTGAGGCTGTCCCAATCGATGATGTCGTCGTGCATGAGGCTGGCCGCGTGTGCAAGTTCTAGGGCAAAGGCTACGTCGAGGGCAACCCGCCTATCCTTCCCACCCAGCGCGTCGAAGAGTATGAGCAAAAAGACTGGCCTTAACCTCTTACCACCCTCGATAGCTCTACCTATAATTAGCCGGTCACTTCTAGAGAGGAGTCTCTGGTGTATCCAGCTCTCTAGCTCACGCTTCCTCACGGACAGGGCCTCCTCTATCGCCCCGTACCGCTGCAGGAGCTCCCCCAACACTTGTTCTCCAACACAATAATTCTCTGCGGAGAGATAAATATGACGCGTAGCGACTCTATGATAAGTGCTGCATTATGAGAGATTTGAACCTCTGTTTTGGCATGGCGCCTACGATCATGTCCACGGGGGTTCCGTCTTTGAAGATTATGAAGGTCGGGATACTCATTATGCCATATTTTGCGGCCGTCAGGGGGTTGTTATCTACGTCAAGCTTCCCGAACGCGATCTTGCCTCCAAATTCCGCGGCAAGCTCCTTGACTATTGGGGCCATGAATCGGCAGGGTGCGCACCATGAAGCCCAGAAGTCCACGACTACGAGCGGATATGAAGAGACGAACCGCTCGAAGTCTTGGTCGTTGAGGTCGACAGGGTGCGTAGGGGCCAGCGCCTCAGTCTTTGCGTCGGAGGCTCCTCTAGAGAGAATCTCCATCATCTTTCTCATCTTGATTTTCTCGAGCTCCGTATCGTCTGGTTCCACGGCTTTTTTATTTTCGGATGCTATATTTAAATTCGTCGCCAGGTGTGAGATGCTGGTAGTGACGCGGAGCCCCGTCTATGCTCTGATAATAAAGGTATAAGTGGCGGTTTAGTCTCCGCTTTCACGTGCGGATAGTGTCCCTCGTGCCGAGCGCTACCGAGATTCTCTTCGCCTTGGGCGCAGGCGACGAGGTGGTGGGCGTGACATATGCGTGTGACTGGCCCCCAGAGGCCAGGCGGAGGAGGGTGGTTGTCTGGCCAAGGTTCAGGACTGAGGGGCTCCGCCCAGAGGAGGTTGACGCTATTGTCCGCGAGGCGTATAGACAGGGGGAAAGCCTCTACATGCTGGACGTTCAGGCTCTCTCCGAGTTAAGGCCCGATCTCATAGTAGCTCAGGGACTCTGCGAGGTCTGCGCCGCGGCACCCGGCAGCGTTGAGGATGCCCTTAGGAGGCTCAGCCACCCTCCCAAGCTTTTGACCCTCCACCCCCACTCCCTAGACGACGTATTACGAGACATAGAGACCCTTGGCGAGGCGGTTGGGCGAATGGTCGAGGCGCGCATCCTGACCGATGAGATGCGGTCTAGGATCAAAGATGTACGAGATAGGGCTAGAGACCTGCCCCGGAGGCGGACTTTCTTCATGGAGTGGGTCTTTCCACCCTTCTCCTCAGGCCACTGGGTCCCTGAGATGATCGGGGTCGCCGGAGGACTAGACCTTGGATCGAGCTCCCATCCGAGCAGGCGAGTTTCGCCCGATGAGGTGTTGGGGCATCAGCCCGAGATAGTTATTGTCGGCCCCTGCGGCTACGGGCTGGACCGCGCAGCCGAGGAGGCCAAGATGCTCGTTGAGGAAGGATGGATAAGGGAGACGCCGGCCTTCTACGGAGGCCGAATCTACGCGGTGGATGCCTCGAGGTACTTCAGCAGGCACGGGGTCGGCATCGCCCATGGTGTCGAGATCCTTGCCGAGATAATTCATCCAGAGGCATTCAGGGGGGTCGCCCCCAGCAACACGTATAGGAGAGTCGAGGCCTGGTAGGCTAGTCGGCTTGAGACTGAGGCCCGTCGTTCTCGTGCTGTGGATGGAGGCTTCAGCCCCCCGCGCAGATGTTGGGCGCGTGCTTTGTGTAGGCATCAAGAGGTTCGGGATGGGCCAAATAAACCTCAGCATCGCCTCAAGGTCCTCCGAAGAGAGGAGAGTCCTCTCTCATACATTAGAGAGGATTGGTGTAAGCCACGTATATATGGCCTGGCGGGCCAGCGATTTTGTTGCCCCTTTCCTAGCTATGAGAGCACTGAGACACGGCCTAGATCCTTCGCCACTCTATGAGCCTCTCATGGTAGACCTTTCGGAGATAATGCATAGGTATCTTAGGATTAGCGCAGAGACGCTTCAAGAGGCGTGCAAGGCCCTTAGAGTAGGGATGAGGGGGACCGCAGCCGGCGGTAAGGGCCGGCCCACCATGAGGTTGATTGGGGATAGATGTAGGTCGAATACCCTCGCCTCGGAGAGGCTTGCTAAGAGGCTAATGCCCCTAATCAGGGTGGCCCACCGCGAGCTGCCTAGTCTACTTTAATGCCGTGCTGCTCTAGAGCTCTCCTGATCTTCCTAACCTCCTCCTTCAGCAGAATTATCTCTCTGACTAGATGCTCGATGTCCGACGGCATGATGGGTCCCGGCCCAGCCAGCCTGTCTATCCCTAGAGGGCGATCCCTACTCCCAAGCACGTCACTCATCATGACCCTATGAGTATATTAAGTATCGCATTAAATGTTTGATAGTGTCCAAATAACGGGTTTATATAGCTGAAGACATCCCATAGTAGCCCCGCGAGTAGAAAATAGACGCCCCTTGAGAGGGCGTTTAAAGCCTTATCTGACACCATTTCAGCTTATGTCTTGCATCTTGGGTATCCGTATAGTGTTGTCTGTCTTTTTCCCCTGAATATTGCCTCATCACCCCATAAGTCCAACTGTATTGGTATATTTCCGTGTTCTAGTCTTAGTAGATGTTTGAGCTTAGACCTCTCCTTCCTTACCCCTCTTATCTCTTTCTCTTGTGTGTCAGGCTCTTAGTGGGTGCAGGGTTTGGGATGGCCAGATTATTTGGGCCACTACTCTTTATATGCGGAGCTGGTGGGGCTTCTTATCCGAGCAGGTGATGGGGAATGAGGGGGATGGTGTGAGGTTCCACGTGGTGGCAAGGCCATACGAGATAGGGACTGACGGAGAGGTGTAAGGATTTTGAAGTTCTACGCAGATGTTCATAAAGCTAAGAAGAATAGCGAGAGGTACAGGATAACATACACTACTGATGGAAAAGCTTTCAGGCATGTAGACAGTCTCGGCGAGATCCCTGCTGGGCCTGGAGACAAGCTATTCATGGATACACTACCACCCCAGCACATGGATGGTGCTATAGAACTACTAGGGAGGAGGGTCGAGGTATACTCTCTTAGGAGGCTTACATTGCCTGAGAAGATGCGCAGTAAGTATAAGTTGCCGAAGAGCAATAGGGGAGACATAAAGGCCCTGATGAATATTGACTATGGAAGGGAGGTGGTTCAGGAGGGTTACTTAAGGACTTCCTAGTCTTGAGGAGGATGATTCTGGCCTATAGGTCTCTGATGAAGACTCATCAGCAACTAATGAACAAATACAGCGCTTTGTCTGATGTTGAGAGGGAGGTTCTGAAGCCAGCAATCTCATCCATAGAGAAGCAGATGGTGGAGATGGCGAGGCAGATAGCTGAGGAGGCTGGTAAAAGGTATCCGGCCTACAATAGGCTAGTTGATGAGCTAGGTATTCGTGGGAATAGTAAAGCGCTGGAGGCGCTGGCCGAGTTGATACCTTACCTTGACCAGCCGATGGGTCTCAGAAAGATGATTAACCTTCTGGGCCTGTTCAGACCAGTCCGTGGAAGAAGATCTATAGCGGGTACTTGAGGCGTGCTTTGCAGAGGCTGACGGCTTCAGCAAACAACATATCACCACTCCAACTGACCGCGAGGATGGAGAAGGGGGTGTTATCGAGAGTCTGGAGGATGTATAGACAGGAAGCCCTTGGGAGGCTGGCCATACCGGCGCAGGGATAAAACCCAGAGGCCGGTATGACCGAGCATTTGACGCGCATCACGCTGTTAGATGCTGCGACGAGTATATTGATGTCCGGCCTCCTCTAGGGTTTCCCAGATGCTGCACGGATGGCCAGCCAACCCTCTCCCCCTCTTTTCCCCATTCTCATCTGTACATATTTATTTACATACATGTTTAGCCCCTTATTACCACCAGACACCAATAACATATCAGCGATCCAAGTATATGGGGGGTTGAAGCAACCCTTAACATCCTAGCGAACGACTTCGCCGAGAACCAAACCTCCGGAACATCGAGCTCCTAGATATTCTTATGTATTAATGCTCGCCTACGATGAAGGAGCCTCCGTTCCACGCGATAGTCCTGATTTTCTCGGCGAGATGGGGTGGGGCTGAGGCCTTTATCTCGACGAACTCATCAGTATACATTACGCTGTCAACCCTACCATTGGTATGTAGTTGGCTGAAGAGGTATGGGGTCAGCTGAGAGAGCGGTATTCGGGCCCTAAAGGTGATGAAGCCACGTAACGTCGTGTCTATCAACCTGTACAGTGAGTCAAGGTTTTCGCCGGTCTTGGCCGAGATCATGACGGCGGGCAAGTGACTGTCTAGTGACTTCAGGACCATCTCTCTCTGACTATGCGGTATGAGGTCGCACTTATTGAGGGCAAGAATAACCGGTATGTTGAGAACACCGATTTGTCTCAGGGTCGAGAGGGAGACGGCAAGCCTCTCACGCACTTCTTGAAGAGGCAGGGAGGCGTCGACCAGAAGCAGAACAAGATCGGCCTCGGCTACCTCCATAAGAGTTGAGTGGAAAGCCGATATTAAAAGAGCTGGGACGTTTTTGATGAAACCAACCGTGTCTGACACGTAGTAGGGCCTCCCCAGGATTCTGGTGAGCCTCCTCTTGGTCGAGAGTGTGGTGAAGAGCTTGCTCGAGATCTCCGCCGGATACTCGGTGAGCCTGCTGAATAGTGTGGATTTCCCAGCATTCGTGTATCCTGTTAGGGCAATGGTCGGCACACCAGACCTCTTTCTTCTGCCCAGCTCCCTTCTCTTCCTCTCCATTATCTTCTCTAGCCGCTCTTGGATCTTCTGGATACGTCTGTTTATCTCCTCGTAGTAGACGTTCGCCTCGTAGGCGCCAAGTCCATGGAACCCGGGCTGCTCACCCTTTTTGGCCAGCCTAACTTTTTCCTTAGCCCGGGGAAGCTCGTACTTCAGGCTCGCCAGTTTTATCTGCAGCCTCGCTTCTAGGCTCGAGGCGTGGAGCGTGAAGATCTCGAGGATAAGCCGGATCCTGTCGATAACCTCCACACCGAGCTCCTTTGCGAGATTATATTCCTGTACCGGCTTAAGCTCGTTCTCGAACACGATCTTTTTTATTCCGAGCTCGTTGACGGATTTCTTTAGCTCCTTCACTTTTCCAGGCCCAATATTGTACTGTGGGTGCGGGTACCTCTCCTGCGCGACCTGATAGACTACTTGGTAGCCTGCCGTCTCGCAGAGCTCCTTAAGCTCCTCTAGGTTCGGCTCCTCTCCGGGGAGGAAGCGGTGAACCACACCTACGGGAGGACCATTGCCCTGCGAGCCACATCACCTAACGAGGCCTCTGTGAATAGTTAGTGTGATCACCGATATTTAGCCTTGAGCCGTCGTAATGTGTAGCGCAGAGCCGTGCTGCGGGGGGGCCTACTCTTTTCTCTCAGACGAGACTATGTCGCCGAGGGTCACGCCCCGCTTAGCAGATGGGGGTGGGGTTATGTGTATATCCTCGTCTGTAAGTTCTCTCACGAGCCTGACCTTAAGGACTCTCTCAAGGTTTTTAGCTAGGGTGAGGGGTGGCTTCAGGGAGCCTGACTCGACCTTCTTGATCACCGAGACCCGCTCGTGCACCAGATTTGCGAGCTCCTCTTGAGTTAAGCCAAGCCTCTCACGCGCAGCCCTAACGACCTCGCCGAGGCCCTCCACATATCCCAGCCTCTCAACCGACTCGACAATGTCCCTCGCCGGGCGTGCGCGACCCGGAGATTTGTCTACGTCACGCCTAACCACGCTTCCTAGAACGCGCATACTACATATAAACGCTTATCCGGCACATAGGCCCGTAATCCCGACTTAAACCGCTACCTCTTCGGCCTCCAGACTTCCTGCCCCCTATACTCATGGTAGACCCTCTGATAGACCTCAAGAGTCTGCTCACTTATCCTGCTCCAAGAGTAATTCTTCTCGACATTCTCGCGCGCATTTCGGCGTAAAGCCTCGGCCAGGGCGTCATCAGTTAAGACCCTCAAGATCCCCCATGCGATAGAGTCCGGATCAGGGAAGACCTTGACACAGGACTGCATGTGAGTCAGTATCTCCCCTATACCGCCGGCGCAGGTGGACACGATGGGCGCCCCAGCGGCGGATGCCTCCAGAGCTACTATGCCGAAGGGCTCGTAGAGGGAGGGCATCACTAATACGTCTGCAACCGTGTATAGCCAGCGGAGCTCCTGGCTGCTTAGAAATCCTGTAAGGTAGACCTTATGTTCGATGCCGAGCTCGGACGCCCGGCGGCTTATCCGCTCCTTCAAATAACCCTCACCAACAATAACTAGCCGTGCATTCACAGAGCTCAAGACCTTGGGAAAAGCATCAACCAGCAAGTGCACACCCTTCTCGTAGACCAGTCTCCCCACGAACAGTACGAGCTTCTCGCCTGGAAAAACAAAGCGCGACTTAAACTGCTCCGGAGAAGGCGGAAGAGTAAACCTCTCCAGATAAACCCCGTTAGGAATCACATCCATCTTATCGAGGGGGGTCCCAAGTGCCCTGTGGATCTCATCCATCATGTATCTACTGCAGCATATTACTCGCCAAGCCTCCCTCGCAAGCCACGCCTCCGTTGACGCGATCATGCGCTGATAGTCGTCATGTATGCCTGACCTCCTACCATACTCGGTTGAGTGTATCGTCGCTACGAGTGGGACCCTAAAAATGTGTTTGAGCGTGATGGCGCTGTGAGCTACCAGCCAGTCATGGGCATGTATTAAGAATGGTGTGTCTCTAAGCTCTTTAAGCTGGATAGCCGCACTCTTAGCAAGGTTAACGTTCATCATAGATATCCACGAGGCAAAGTCGGGGGTGGGGTGCTTATACGAGTCTACTCTAAACACCCTTACACCGTCATCGATCTCCTGCTCAGGGGCGCCGGGAAAATCGGTCGTAAATACCCAGACATCTACGCCTCTCTTGACAAGCGCCTTTGAGAGGTCGTGAACATGGGCGGCTAGGCCTCCCACTATTCGTGGAGGGTACTCCCAAGTCAGCATTACGGACGTAAGACTCATCTGGGAACCACCAGCGATCGATAGATTTTCACTACCTCCCTGCTCCAGCCCGGCTCTTCTGGAGGTATGAGGAGAATCTTACCCGGGTCCGCCGGCGTGTTCTTAAGGACCTCATCCCTCATGTAGCTGCTTGCCACAAAAATCGCGTCACACTCCTTAGACATCTCCTTCTCTATAGTGCTTATACAGAGGCTGAGGGGCGAGTTTGGAGTGATGGACCTATGAGCCTCGAGGCTATGGATCGAGACGGCCCACGGCACCCCTAGCGCATTCTTAAGCGTGGCTGCCGCGGGAGCAAAATGCCAATCATGGGTGTGTAGTATCGGGGTCTCGGGGATTGAGTGATAGATGTCGGCCGCAACCCTCGCGAACTCGACATTAAGCGCCGCTAGCCACGTGATTATAGTTGAGTGCGGGGACACGGGGCTGTTAATCCTAGTTACACGTAGCCGGGGAGATGGCTCCTCGATGAGGTAGCCCGAGTCGCTGATAGTTATGACATCCACAGAGACCCCTGACTCACAGAGCCTGTTTACCTCTCTATTGACGCGCGATGCGAGCTCGCCCACGACTCGAGGAGGGAACTCCCATGTAAAAACGATCACCCTCAGCGGCTTATTATACCTACGTGTAGATAGAGCAGACACGGATAACACCCTTACCAGTCAAGTAGTATAGGTTTTCACCCAAGCTCCTCGAAACATACTCTACATACCCATTCTCGACGTGCTCCTGAAGTATCCTTTCCAAGACCTCCTCATCCATTCCAAGCGCACGTGAGAGGTCCCTAACGCTCACCGCCCGATCAGCGCCAAGGTACCCCATGTTGTGAAGATAAGCCAACACCGTCATCGCATCGTCCCCCGCCAACGTCATCAACCCCCTTCTCAACAGCCAGTAATACTTAAGCGTACTCTGCGTACTATCTCCAACGTTTCTTAGAGGTCGAAAAAGCTACTTTAACAGCGGTTCGGGCCGCGAAGATGGAGTAATGAGGATAGCCTTCATCACCTGGGAGTTTCCCCCATTCATTGTAGGCGGCCTGGGAACCTACTCTGACTACATCTCTAGGTGGCTCGCTAAGCTTGGCCACCAGATACAGGTCTTCGCACCCAGGCCTGCAGGTATCGAGGGGCCTCGAGAGGAGGAGAGGGATGGCGTTGTGGTCCACTGGGTTGACACGCTAGAGCAAACCCACCCCCTCAGGCACATCTTCAACGACGAGATTGGTGGGTCTGGGGACTGGGTAAACTTCTTCGGGAGGATAGTGGTCTTCAACTCGGCTGCGGCCTCAAGAGTAGCCGCTGAACTGTCATCGGGCGGGGTCGATGTCTATGCTTATAATGATTGGCTCTGCGCTCCGTCGGGAATAATGCTTTCACAGCTGAGGAGGGCTCCCGGGGTCTATCACGTCCACTCAACTGAGTGGGGGCGTACCCTTGGTGGGGGGTCTAGGACCATAACAGAGGTCGAGGGGCTGGGCGCGGTCTATGCAGATAAAGTGATTACGGTTAGCCAAGCCATGCGCGAGGACTTGATCGTGCACGGCTGGCAAGGCGAGAAGATCCATGTTGTCTGGAACGGTGTCGACCCAGATGTCTACGACCCATCTAAGGTTGATCAGGAGAGTGTTGAGCGTATTCGCCAAAGATATGGCATAGGCCCTGACGATAAGATGATGCTGTTCGTCGGTAGGCTAGTGGTCGTCAAGGGTGTGAGAGAGCTCATCGAGTCTTTGCCCCATATACTCTCAGAGTTCCCGCGGACTAAACTCGTGATACTTGGTAAGGGCGATATGGAGCGAGAGCTGCAGTCCCTTGTCCACCACCTCAATATCGCTCGGAATGTCGTCTTTAGGACGGAGTTCGTGTCCGAGCAGGAGAGAATCCTACACTACGCTGCAGCGGACCTTTGCGTCTTCCCATCAATCTACGAGCCCTTCGGCATAGTTAGCCTCGAGGCAATGTCTATGGCCAAACCCGTCGTCGTGGGGGCTAGGGGGGTCGTCGGTTTCAGGGAGCAGGTTATCCCCTCAGGAGAGGCTCAGTGCGGCATCCATGTAGACGGTTCCAACCCTATCGATATAGCGTGGGGGGTCAAGGAGGTGTTGAGAGATCCGGACAGGGCGGCGCGTTGGGGACAGAATGGCAGGAGGCGCGTTTTGAGCGAGTTTACTTGGAAGAGGGCTGCCGAGAGGACGATCGAGGTCTATTCAATGGTTGCGGAAAGATAGCTTTAGGGTGCTCGAGTCCTACGTGAGAACCTCGCAGCCACCCTCATAGACGATTATTGTGTGCTCCGCCTGAGCCACCGGAGCCCCGCTCTTCTCCACCAGCACCGGGTATCCTATTGCCAACCCCCTCCTATAGAGCTGCAGGCTAAATGACGCAGCGTCTGGGCCGAGCCACCTAGGCGTGTAGGGGAGGCCGCGGGAGACTTGGACAATTTCTTTGAGGGGGGCGGCGTCCGACAGGCTCTTCTCCTTGCTCTTTAGAAGGTCCATCCGCAGCGCGAATATGTGGATGGTCTTCGTGTTTACTACTACCCCTGAGGCGTCGCTGCGCGTTGTGAAGGGCTCTAAGGCGTAAACCTTGCCGGCTTCTAGCTTGGCGCCACCTCCTGTAGGAACGTTGGGGATCGAGACTCCTGCGTGGAGACGGTACTTACCTATCTCGTGTCCAGTCAAGTTAGATATTGGCCTGCAACCGAGCCTCGTCGCACTCTCGTAGACAACTCGCCCGATCTCGGAGACGCGAAGCCCAGCCCTAGCTATGCGTAATGCGCTCTTCAGGGCCTCGTTTGCAGCGGCAGCGAGGATTCCATGGGGACTCCGAAGATCCACCGTAACGGCGGTGTCGACAATGTATCCGTCAAGCTCGACCCCCAGGTCTATCTTCACGAGGCAGCCTGGCGGTATTATTGGGTTATCGTCTGGGACGGGTGTGAAGTGAGCGGCCACAGAGTCTATACCGATGTTGCATGGGAAGGCTGGGTTAGCGCCCATGCCTCGGACGAGGTCCTCGGCGAGGACACAGACTTCTAGGCAGTTGATGCCTGGGCGGGTTCTCGAGGCCGCTTCGCGCAGCGCGCGGGAGGCGATATGGCCGGCCTGCCTCAGCCTGTCGATCCCCTCCTCGTTCATATGAATTCTACATTTCCGGTTTCGGGCATCCATATAGTGTTGTTTGTCCTTTTCCCCTGAATATTACCTCGTTCCCCCCACAGGTCTAATTGTATTGGTATGTTTCCGTGTTCTATGCCTAGTGTGTGTCTTAGTTTAGATTTCTCCTTCTTAATGGCGCCTATCTCCTTCTCTATTCCCTTAGTTCTGCTTGAGCATAGTTAGTCTGGTGTTGGGGATGGCCCGGTTATTGGGGGCACTACTCTTTATATGTGGGGCCGGTGGAGGGTTCCTATCCGAGCGGGTGATGGGGAATGAGGGGGATAGTGGAGAGGTTCCACGTGGTGGCGAGGCCATATGAGATAAAGACATAGAATAAGGAGGTGTAGTGTGTGGAGAGACGCCTGCCGCGGGGGCTTCGGATCGAGCCCAAATATGGAGATAACATAGGAAGATACGTCGTCAGAG
>JAVVGN010000051.1:0-13624 GCA_032249095.1 Candidatus Caldarchaeales archaeon
GCTCAGGCTAACCATAGTTGAGTGCTCGAGCCGCCACGGAGTCGCTAAGTATGTGCGCCCCCCGGGCTGGGGCCGAGAGAATGCTGGAGGGCATTATGGCTATGGAGGCGATGATGGCTACGCCTACAAGGCTGACGGGTGAGAGGAAGAGTGGCCTCGCCTTAAACGTCTTTGCAGCCCTGAGGTAGAGGAGAGACTCGGAGACGGAGTAGGCGGTCCAGCAGGCTAAAGCCAAGTAGACGCCGAAGTTGATGATCTCCCCAAGCTGGAGCAGTATCGCAGCATAGGTCGCGCCCCCGAGGACCCAGATGGGAGGATATACGAGAGCGTAGTCACGTTGGCGGTCGTAGGAGCCGTCACCGAGGGCGTCAAGATAGGCACGTCGATAATAGTCTTGCCGATGCGTAACGCGGTATTGACGGCCAAGCAGCTTGCGACGATAGACTCTCTAACGGAGGGCAGGCTGATAGTTGGGCTTGGGGCGGGCTGGTGCGAGAAGGAGTTCGCGAATATGGGGGCCTCCTTCCGTAGGCGCGGAAGAAATCTCGACGAGGCCATCAGGCTATTGAAGACGCTGTGGAGTAGCGAGCGCCCGGTCTTCAGGGGCGACTACTATAGAGTTGAGGAGGCCGTCTTTGAGCCCCTGCCAGCACAGCGCGGCGGCCCGCCTGTATGGATTGGGGGAAACACTAGGAGGGCACTTCAGAGGGCCCTGATGCTTGCCGAGGGGTGGCATCCGACCGGGATACCTCCGGAAGCGTTCAGGGAGATGGTGGAGGCCGCGGCCCCCAGGCCGCCTGGCTTCACGTTTTCTCTGAGGCTTACGGTAGAGATGGATGGTAGGGGGACCCGCGAATACTCGACGCCGCTTGGGGAGAAGCGGGTCATAATTGGTGGCAGGCAGGATGAGGTGGCCGGATACCTCTCCCGCTACCTCAGGTACGGCGCAAGCCACCTAGTAATCTACTTTGGCGACGAGGAGGCCGATAGTTATATCGAGAGGATGAAGAGATTTATGAGGGATGTCGCGCCCTCGCTCTCCACATAGGCCGCGAATCACTCCTCCACGATGTAGAAGGGCTGCGACTTAATCACGCGCGTAGTGACTAGAACATTGGTCTCTCGGACCCCTTTGACCTTCTTTATCCTGTCGATGAGGCTTTGCAGCTCGTTGAGGTCTCGAAGCATGGCTACTGCTATTATGTCGTACTCGCCGCTGAACTGATACATGTTGAGTATCTCGCTCCAGGACTTCAGCTCCCCTATCGCGCTCTCTCTATTCTCTGCGTCGAGTTTTATCATGAATGCGGCGGAGATGTTGAGCCCCAGCCTTCTAGGGTCTAGCAACGGCACAAAGCCCCGTATGACTCCCCTCCTCAGGAGCCTCCTAAGCCTAAACCTGACAGTGTTCTCCTTTATGCCCGTCCTTGCCGCTATCTCTGCCGCGGAGGCCCGCGCATTCTGCTGTAGGACCCTTAGGATAGCGAGGTCCTTCTCGTCGAGCTCCGGCACCCCCACCATCCTCGTCACGCAAGATATGGAGGGCGGTACTTATGCTTGAAAGAGACGGCTAGCCTATGAGGCGCCTCAGGCTGGTCCAGATCATGGTTGTGAAGAAGATCAGCGTGGCCATGGCAGCGATGGCTCCTCCCGAGCTTATGGAGAGGTAGTAGGAGAGGTAGAGGCCAGCCACCACCGAGGCGGCACCAACAGCCACCGAGACCGATAGCATGCCTGTGATGTTTTTCGCCACTAGCTGTGCCGTGGCGCCAGGGGTCACCAGAAGGGTTACTGCAAGTATTATTCCGACGGTACTAAGCGCGCTGACTATCGCTAGCGACAGCAGTATCATTAGGATGTAGTGGATGAGGCTTGTCCTCACGCCTACCACTTTGCTGAAGACCGGGTCGAACGTATATGCCACTATCTCCTTGAGGATTGAGCCAACCAGTAATAGCGTAACCGCGCCTACGGTGGCGGCGAGGTAGAAGTCTTGGACGGATATGCTCATGGGGTTTCCGAAGAGGAGGTGGAATATGTCTACCGTAGGTCTGATAGTGCTGATTATTACGAGTCCTGCGGAGAAGGCCCCTGTCATAACCACTCCGATGGCCGTGTCGTTCCTGACCCTAGCCTTAGACTCCACGAGTCCTATGAGGACGGAGGAGCCGACCCCGGCGAGGAGCGCTCCTATAAAGTATGGAAAATCTAGAGCAAGGGCTATCGCTATTCCGGGCAGGACCGAATGGGATATAGCGTCGCCTAGGAGGGCCCATCCCCTGAGCACCACGAAGCTGCTTAACACGGAGCACGTAACCGCGACTATTAGGGTCGTTATCAGTGAGGCACGCATAAACTCGTAGCTGAGAGGCTCTGTGAGGAGATCTATCAAAAACCTATCTCCACCCCGCTATTCTCTTGATGTCGTCTAGATGTAGTGCTACGATGGACTCTCCGTAGGTCTTGGCGAGGTTTTCAGATGTGAGGACCTCGCCCGGCGGCCCATAGGCTATCAACCTGCTCTTCATCAGCGCCACATAGTCAAAGAGTTCGAGCGTGGCGCTTATGTCGTGTGTAGAGACAACGATTGTCTTGCCCCTCTCTCTCAGACTATCTAGGATCTCGAGTAGCTTAGCCTCTGAGGGAGCGTCGAGTCCAGAGATTGGCTCGTCGAGGAGATAGATCTCTCCGCCCTGGCATATCGCCCGCGCAAGGAATGCCCTCTGCTGCTGCCCGCCCGAGAGTTCGGAGATTCTCCTGTCGGCGAGCTCCTCCAGCCCCACTAGCTTAAGCGCCTCAGACACCGCGCTATCCTTCGCGTCCAGCCACCTGAAGAGGCCCCGCCTCCTTATCGCGCCCATGGCGACGAGCTCTCGCACCGTTATCGGGTAATCCCAGTAAACCTCCTCCCTCTGCGGAGTGTAGGAGATGAGGCCACGCGCCTTAGAAGGCTCCCTCCCTAGGACCTTTAGCGTCCCCGATGTGGGCTTCAGGAGCCCCGCAAGCAGCTTGAGGAGGCTGGTCTTGCCTGAGCCGTTTGGCCCGATCAGGGCTATCATCTTCCCGACGGGCGACTCGAGAGACACGTCCTCGAGCGCCGTAACGGCGTCGTATCTCAGCGTCACGTTCCGAGCTTCTATCGCCTTCATCAGCATCCCCTTGAAAGCTCCTTCACGATCGTCTCCGTGTTGTACTTCATCATCGCGAGGTAGCTGTCAAGCCCGCTGCCCGGCGGGCCTATTGAGTCGGTGTATAGCCTCCCGGCTATCCTGCCTCCAGCCCTAGCCGCGAAGGCCTGCATGGCCCTAGGGCTGAGAGTAGACTCGATGAAGTAGACGCAGAGACCAGTACCCTTGACCCTCTCGTACGCTCTAGACAACTCGAGGGGGCTGGGCTCTAGCTCCGTGATTATGGAGTAGAAGTAGCCCGCTACCCTGAAGCCATATCTCTTAGCGAAATACTGAAAGGCGTTCTCCTGCGTGAAGAGTAGACGCTTCTCGAGGGGTATGCTGGAGACGGTCTCCCTTATCCATGCATCAAGCTCCCAGAGGCGATCGATGTACTCTGCTGCTCGGGCCACATATTCATCCGCATTGGCCGGGTCGAGCTCCACGAAGGCGTCCCTAATCTTTTCCACATACTTGATTGCGAGCTGGACGTCCATCCACATGTGTGGGTCTGGCTTTCCGGCGTAGGGGCCGTCTGGGACGAGAAGTATATACTGCTCAAGCCCATCCGTAACCCTTACAAGCCTGGCCCCTCTCGAGGACTCGGCCATCTTGAGGAGCCACCTGTCGACCCCGAAACCATTATAGAAGACGACGCTGGCCCTCGAGAGCTTTACCGCGTCGCGGGGTGTTGGCTCGAAGCTGTGGGGGTCCATCCCCGGAGCCACGAGGGACTCGACCCTCCACGCGGGGCCAGCTACATTCCTCACCATGTCCCACAGAATTGTCGTGGTGGTTACAGCCACCTTCTCTCCCGATGATGGCTGGGGCTGCAGGAGGTAGGCTTGGAGGGGGGGCGAGAGGATAACTATGATGGCGAGAGAGTAGACTAGGATGTATGATCCTCTAAGCATGTTTCATCACCGCCAACGGTCCGTCCTCAACTATCATCCCTATGTGCGGGCCCGGTATAAACGGATATCTCAAAACAGCATATCAACGGTTCAATGCTCGCGACAGGGGGTTTGAGACCCAGACCCGTAATATCCTAGTAAAAGATAACTGCTGCGGGTTGAGGCGGAGCCTGACGGTGGTTTAAACCAGGATTATGTATTAATTATGGATAACGTGTTTAGTCGGCTTGAAGAAGCCGTGTCGGAGAGGGTGAAGACGGCGGGCCCGGTCTTGGTGCTATCGTATCCCAAGGAAGGCGTAGCCAGGTCTATACCACTTACACCGCAGCAGATGAGTCTGCTACGGGGCAAGAAGATTGGTGACGAGATAGACGCGTCTGCTCTCGGCCTGGGGCAGGGCAAGATAAGGATTACCGGCGGCTCAGATAGGGCGGGCTTCCCGATGAGGCCCGACATCAGCGGCGCGCGTCTCGCCAGAGTATTATTGACCAGGGGGATAGGATTTCACGCTCGACGGAAGCCGCCCTCTAAGCGTAAGAAGGACAGGAACAGGAGAACGGTGGAGGGGCTTAGGAAGCGCGTAACCCTGAGGGGCAACGTCATTAGCGACGAGATCTCCCAGATTAACGCTGTCCTAATATCTGAGGGCTAGTTATAGAGGTTGGTGCTAGGCCGGGTCGGTCACATGGCCCAGAGCGGGTTAGTCCTCCTCTTTATCTCTATTATCTCCTGGAGCGCGGCCTTCGCGTCCTCGCTTAGCCTGTCTAGGAAGACTGTTGCGAGGATGCGCGCGTCCTCCTCGGGTAGCGCGACGTAGAGAGTCTCTCCCTCCTTGATGTGTCTCCCCACTATGGGCTCCCTCATCGAGACGGCGACCTTCTCCCCCATTTTCGCCGAGGGGACGGGGCGGCCCATGTTTTGTATCTGCGTGACAACCCCAACCACTTTTCCCTGAGAGTTCATCAGGCTCACCCTCGGCTCAAGCTCTCCCGCAAGAACCTCCACCCCAAATATCGCGGGGTTGCTTCTCCTAAACACGTAGCCCTCCATTACTCTGACCTTTGTCGGCTTAACGAGCCGCTCGAAGACTGCCCTAGACCTCTCCTCCCTAGTTGATTGGACCCAGGCGAGATAGTCGTCAACAAGTCTGAAGAGGACCTCGCCCCTAAAGATTCGTACACCCCTGTTTGCAGCCTCGATCTCCAGCTCCTTGGGGATGTCCACGTTGAAGGTTAGCACCACGCCTAGGAACTCGTCCTTAAGTCTCACCGCGGCCGCCTCCATGATGTCTCTTTTCGAGACGTTTCCTATGTTGGCCGACCTGATCGGGACGCCCTTCTCCCTGAGATAGCTGACCAGCGCCTCGAGGGTGCCTAGCGTGTCCGCCTTCACGATCACCCCGGTCTTGTCTGTGCTGATGACGAACTCGCCTATCTCTGCACGCATCCTCTCATAGACTTTCTCTAGATCGCCCTCGCCTCTTAGCACGTAGAGGGGGGAGCCGGCGACCACACTCTCCAAGCCCTCACCAGCGATCTTCACACCGCTCGACGCCCTAACCTCCTCGACGAAGATGAACCTGTCCCTCGGATCCCTCATCTCGTCAAGCGGCTTCGGCATCAGCAGGGCTCTCACTTTAAACGTCATGGGGCCGTCGCGTCCTAGGACCGCAACTCTATCGCCAACCCTCACAACGCCCTCGCTGATCACCGCGTTGATTGTGGGGCCGAGGCCCGTCTCCTCCACGACCTCAAGCACCGCACCCTCACCGGCATCCTCGGAAGACTCGAGCTGCTTTACCATGAAGGCCTGGGCGAGGCCAAGTATTACGAGGAGGAGATCGGCTATGCCTTCCCCAGTTCTCGCGCTGACGGGGACCACGGCGAGCGTCCTAGCAAAGTTGGTTATCCTCGAGTAGAGATCCGCTTGGAAGCCGAGGCTGGATAGCTGTCCGACCACGGTGTAGAGACGGGCGTCAAGCTCATCCCTCACCTGTGGCGCCTGGCTGTTAAGAGACTCCTTCAGGGGGGCACCCTCGACGGGCCTCCAACCGTGGATCATGTCTATCTTGTTGAGAGCGACGACGAAGGGAGTCTTTCTGGAGCGAAGGAGCTGTATACTCTCCACCGTCTGCTCCTGGACCCCTTGCATGATGTCTATTACGAGTATTGCCATGTCTGCTACGGAGCCGCCGCGTTTTCTGAGGTTCGCGAAGGCCTGGTGCCCCGGAGTATCTATAAACAGTAGGCCCGGGATTTTTAGCTGTACCCGCACCTCGCCCAGGAGCCTCCTGCAGGACTCAACAACAGCCTCTAGCGGAAAATAGCTGGCACCGATGTGCTGGGTTATCCCCCCGGCCTCCCTTCTAGCAACCAAGGTCCCCCTCATCTTGTCGAGTAGGGAGGTTTTACCGTGATCCACATGCCCCAGAACCACGACTATCGGGGCCCTCAGAAACGACACGGCCCAACACCCTAAACAAAAATAGTTGCCCCGCGTCTATATACTCATGTCCCCCACCGGAGATCATCCCCAGAGAGACGCAGACTCCAGATAACGGCCCTTAGCCGCGTCGCGAGCCCAACCATCTATGCCCCGGCTGGGGCATAGGGACTACATCCTTTTTATCTTGAGGGGTACGTGAGCTGGGCGTGGTCAGGGTTACGGACAGGCTTGTTGAGGAGAAGGTTAAGGGCGACGAGGTGCTAAGCTCGATCTTCCACGAGCTGGAACACAACGAGGAGCTCCAGACCAGCCTTAAGCTCTGCAACGACATGGTCGTGAAGAGGCTCTACTACAATGATCACGGACCGACCCACGCCCGCATCGTAGCAGGAGCAGCCCTAGAGATCCTAGACATCCTCACACGCCGGGGGCTGAGGCCGGTAACAGTGCAGCACGGGTTAACGCAGCGTGACGCAGCCGTCGTTGTCCTTCTCGGGTCCTATCTTCACGACATTGGGAACATGATTCACAGGGAGATGCATCACATCACCGGCATCTACATTGCGGACAGGTTCCTAGGCAGCCTTCTCCCTCGATATTACCCCGACCTTAGGGCGCTCATGAGAGTTAGGCAGGAGATCCTCCACTCAATCATATCGCACGACGAGGAAGTTCAAGCTCTGAGCCTAGAGTCCGGCGTGGTTAAGCTCGCGGATGGCACAGACATGGCGGAGGGCAGGGCGAGATATCCCTACGCGTACGGTAAGACAGACATACACGCCTTCTCAGCCCTCGCCATAAAGTCGGTCGACCTGAGGGAGGGCGAAGACGTGCCGCTTCTTGTCGAGGTAGACATGACTAACGAGGCGGGCGTCTTCCAAGTTGAGGAGGTTTATGGAAAAAAGATAGCGACCTCTGGACTTGAGAGGTTTGTGACCGTTAGGATGACTCTGAAAGGGAGATACCTGAAAAGCTACAGGCTCGGAGGATAAGCTGCACCGGGGTGTTTCGTCCCTGTTGAGAGTCTTGGCGTGAGTTTAGTGTTTTATGATAATGAATAGATAAATTTTTATAGGACTAGTTGTAGTTAGCTATTGCAATGTATGGGAAAAAGACTCTAGCCGCGTTGCTGCTGAGCGTGGCTCTGTTGCTGCCGCTGTTCTCCGTTGCCGCGCTGGCGCAGGAGCTTCCGCGTGCCGAGACGGTCTGGCACTCTTCGGACTGGGGACCGCCAAAGGGCTTCAATCCGCTCCTACCCTCTGTGGATTGGGGTACAACGATGATGTACCCCTCCCTCTATATGTATAGCCGCTTCAGCGACGAGTGGATACCCTACGCGGCAGAGAGCTATAAGTGGATAGACAAGTACACACTTGTGATCAAGATAAGGGACGAGGCGAAGTGGTGGGACGGTAGGCCTGTGACGGCTGATGACGTCAAATACACCTTCGAGCTGGGCAAGAAATACACGATTGGCGCCTTGTCCCCGATGTGGGACTACATCGCGGAGGTTGGGGTAGTCGATCAGAAGACCCTGCGGCTCGTGACCTCGGAGGCCAAGCTTAACTACTTCCAGATGCTCGGAATCCTTACGACATTCATACTGCCGCAGCACAGGTGGTCTTCTCTAGAGGCGCAGCTAGGGGGCAAGATAGCGAGCGAGTATATGGAGCAACGCCCCGAGGACATAGTTGGTGCGGGCCCCTATAGGCTCCTCAGGTTCACCGAAGACACTTTCTGCTATGCGCGTGTTGACGACTGGTGGGGTAAGGACCTGTTTGGGCTGCCACGTCCAAAGTATATATGTCACAGAACATTCAAGGACAACCCCGCGGCTGCGCTAGCTTTCGAGGCCGGCGAGCTAGACTCCATGACGCACTTCACGCCGAAGATCTGGGAGCTCTGGGAGGTTAAGAAGCTCGAGAGGCGGACATACTTCGCCAAGCAGCCGTACTATCTCGGCGACAGCCCGATACTCCTATACATGAACTATGAGAAGAAGGCCTTAGCCAACCCCAGCGTTAGGAGGGCCATAGCGCACGCGATACCCTTCGACGAGCTGATAAGCAAGCCCTACTACAACTACAGCATAAGGGCTTCGCCATCGCTGATAGTCCACACGAGCCCCGCTGCAAAGTATATCGACAAGAAGCTCGAGCCCGTGTACCCGGTCTATGACCTGGCGAAGGCTGCAAAGATACTTGACGATGCTGGCATAGTTGACCGTAACGGCGACGGGATAAGGGAGCTCCCAGACGGGACAGAGCTTAAGGGTCTGACGATCCAGGTACCATACGGCTGGACCGATTGGATGGCCATGTGTGAGATCATCGCCCAGAACCTGAGGAAGATCGGTATCGAGGTGACGACCGAGTTCCCAGACTTCAGCGTCTGGTGGCAGCGGTCTATTGATAAGCAGCTAGACCTTAACCTTGGCTGGTCCGCAGGAGTAGGATACTCGCATCCATGGAACGTATTCAGGTTCGTGATGGATCCGAGGCTGTCAATGCCAGCGGGCAACTGGGCTAACTACAAGAACCCAGAGGTCATACAGCTTATAGACGCGATACCGAAGGAGACCGACCCAGCCAAGCTCCAGGAATACTACAGCAAGCTGCAGGAGATCTTCCTGAGGGATCTGCCAGGTGTGCCGCTATTCTATGGAGCGGTGTGGTACGAGTACTCGACCCAGTACTGGGTCGGCTGGCCCGCCGAGGAGAACCAGCGCTGGTTCGATACTATGTGGTCCTGGCCAACAAACCTCCCGATCTGGTTCTACATAGCACCGAAGGGGCAGGATCCAACCTACCCTGCCTGGATAGAGAAGCTCAAGTTCCCGACATCGAAGATCTTCGAGGACTTGGCGAAGGTCATAGCTGCTCCGCCGACCCCACCGCCTCCGAGCCCAGGAGTCACGACAGTGACTGTCGAGAAGATAGTCACGCAGGTGCAGACTAGAACTGAGGTTCAGACGGTTCATCACACACAGCTTGCTACCGTAACACGGACCGAGACTGTGACAGACGTTACTCTGGCGGGCGTGGCGGCGATCGTCGCGCTGATCGTCGGGGTAGTGGCCGGACTGGCCGTGGGCAGAAGGAGGAGGCCTACTTAGAACAGCTCCCTATATTTTTTCCTTATCCTCATTATAATCAAGATTATCGAGCCCATAGTTATCAGGAATAGGACTATTAGGTATGGGAACTCGAACCTCCGGGGCTGCGAGCTAAGCACAGCTAGGCCGAAGACCTCGAGCAGGAGGCCCCACATAAGGAGCGTAAGGAGGGCCCTTTCGAGAAATAACCCCGACATTGCTGTTAAAACCCTTCCCACTTCCTATACATGAGGGGGACATCCTCCCTGAGCCTCCGCGTGTAGGGGTGATTCGGGTGCTCCATCACCTCGACGGGGTCACCCTCCTCCACTATCCGCCCCTTATACATTATCAGGATCCTGTCGCTGACAGTGTAGGCGAGCCCTAGGTCGTGTGTCACGAAGACGACGGAAGCATTGTTCAGGTCCCTGAAGTCTCTGAAGAGGCGGACTATGCCCATCCTGGTTGAGGCGTCGAGCATCGAGACAGGCTCATCCGCGATTATCAGCTCGGGCTTCAGGATGAAGCACCTAGCTATGGCGACCCTCTGCCTCATGCCGCCTGACAGCTCGTGGGGGAATTTCCCGAGCACCTCCTCTGGACGGAGGCCGACCGAGGTTAGCGCCTCGTGCACGAGCCTCCTCTTCTCCTCATAGCTCGTAGGTGGGAGCAGGTTGAAGACCTGGTAGAGCACTCTGTCAACCCTGTAGAAAGGGTGAAACGCGGCGTATGGGTCCTGGAAAACCCCGTGAACCTTACTCCAGTACGTCTTGAGCTCCTTCCCCTTAAGCCTCGTGACCTCCCTCCCGTCGTAGAGCACCGCGCCGCTCGTGGGGGTAATGAGTCTCAGGATTATCCTGCAGAGCGTTGTCTTGCCTGAGCCGCTCTCACCGACCAGCGAGACGATCTCGCCCTTCCGCACAGCCATAGACACGTTGTCCACGGCTACGACCTTCTGCCTGCCTAGAAACCCTGTCCGGAAAACCTTGGTGATCCCCCTAGCCTCGAGCATTTTCTATGCAGCCTCCTTGCTGTGATGTAGGAAGCACGCGACACCGACGCCCCTTCTCAGCTCTACCAACGCCGGCTCCCTAGCCCTGCAGATGTCCATGGCGTGTGGGCATCTGGGATGGAACCTGCAGCCTGGGGGCGGCGAGATGAGGCTTGGCGGCTCGCCGGGGATTGATATGATTCCTCTCTGCCTGCTCTCGGGCTCAGGAGTCATCACGGAGTACATCAGCGCCTTGGTGTAGGGGTGCTGGGGCTCGAGCAGTATCTCCTCGGCTGGGCCGTACTCGACTATTTTGCCCGCATACATTATGTATACGTGTGACGCTATCTGTCTCAGTAGCGGTAGCTCGTGAGTGACAAACACTATGCTGTCGATGATGCGGTCGTTTTTGATGTCAAGCAGCATCCTGAGCACCTGCTTCTGTGTCGAGACATCTAGCGCGGAGGTGGGCTCGTCCACGAAGAGTAGCTGGGGGTTGAGGAGGGTCGACGTAGCTATAATCACTCTCTGCCTCATGCCTCCGGAGAGCTCGTGCGGATACCTATAGATGCTGTCGAAGGGCAGGTTTAGCTCCTCGAAGCGCCTCTTACACATGGATACGATCTCCTGGTCAGTCGCGGGGGTGTGCTGCCTAACTGCGTCCCTGATGAGATCGATGATCCTCTTGGTGGGGTTGAGGGCGTTTAGGGCGGCCTGAGGGACATAGGAGACCTTGACCCCCCAGACCTTCTTCCTCACCTCCTCCCTACTCATCTTCAGAACGTCAAGCCCGTCGAGCAGCACGGATCCCCCAAGAAGCTCGAGCGGCGGCCTCACGTTTGCTAGAAGGACGTTCACCAAGGTGGTTTTGCCGCACCCCGACTCGCCTGCGAGCCCCACTATGGATCCCCGCGGCACCGTTATGTCCACACCGTCTACAGCCCGCACCCCACCCATCTTCAAGCGGTAGAAGGCCCTGAGGTTGAGGCCTATGAGTAGCGGCTCGGCCATTCAGCCTCCCCTTAGCCTTGGATTGAAGTACTCGTCGAGGGCCGTGGCCAGCATCAGGAGCGAGGAGGCCAGGGCTACCAAGACGGCTCCGGGCGGGATGAACCACCACCAGAGTCCCCGCCTCACCGCCTCCAGGACCTGCGCCCAGAACAGGATCGAGCCGAGGGTAACGCCCTGCGTAACTCCAAGGCCTATCATGCTTAGCCCCGTCTCAGCGATCATCGCGCCAGACATGAGAAGGACATAGGCCATGAAGACGTACGAGGCGATGTTTGGGAGGATGTCCCTGACCACTATCTGGAGGTCGCCGTACCCCGCCATCTTGGAGAGGTAGACGAACTCGCGGTTCTTGAGGCTGAGGGTCTGGGACCTGACGGCCCTGGCCACCCACGGCCAGGACGTTACACCAATTATTATCGAGACGAGGAGTGGGTCCCTCCACTTGAAGTATGCCGCGATCAATATCATGAGAAGTATTGAGGGCAGGAGCAGGACGATGTCGGTCGCCATCATGAGCAGGCTCTCCGTTAGCCTCCCCTTGTACCCCGCCACCAGGCCCACCATAACGCCTATCAGCAGGGCTATCGCGGCGGCGGTGACGCCTATCTGCAGGGACCCCCTGATGCCGGACATTAGCTGGGCAAGTATGTCCTTACCATAGGCGTCGGTCCCCAAGGGGTAGAGGTCGGAGGGGGGCGACTCGAGGGGGCCTACGACGGCCCGCGGGTCCACGGGGTAGAGGGTGGGCCCGACGAACCCCATCAGGATTATGGCAGAGAGGGCGGCGACGCTCGCGTCCAGCTTCTTTATAGTGAAGAGCTCGGGGCTGACCACCTTGTAGAGTCCTCGAAGCATCTCTCTACTCACCCACGTAACTGACCCTTATTCTTGGATCGATCCAAGCGTAGAGGAGGTCTACTATGAAGTTCGCCAACAACAGGGTCGAGACTAGGATTATGAAGGTGCCCTGTATGAGGGGGTAGTCGAGCGTCGATAGAGCCCTGAACAGGAGGTACCCTGTCCCAGGGTAGGAGAAGACCAGCTCAGTGATCAGCGCGCCCCCCATTATTGTTCCAAAAGATAGCGCGAGACCTGTGACCTGGGGGAGGACAGAGTTCTTGAAGACGTAGCTAAGTATCTTTTTATCGTCTAGACCGAGCAGCTCGCTGTACTCCACATAGTCGGACCTCAACTCGTAGATCACGAGGACGCGCATGCCTATCGCCCATCCACCTATCGCGACTATTAGTATCGAGAGGAATGGGAGTGTATAGTGGTGTAGAACCCCTAGTATAAACTGGCTAGAGAGGGATGGCTGCATGGTCGGCGGATAAGCCCCGGCCACTGGGAAGAGCTTGGCGTAGACCGCGAATACATAGAGGAGTATCATTGCGAGCCAATAGTAGGGGATCTGAGAGAGGACTAGGAATGTGGGCAGAAGGGCGTTGTCGACCGCGGTCTTTCTCCTATACGCCGCCCAGGCCCCCAGGAGGTTGCCAAGCACCCAGGCAGCCAGAGTAGCGGGTATTAGGAGCCCGAGCGTCCACGGGAGATAGGAGGCGACTAGGTCAACCACCTTCCTCGGATAGAAGGCGATCGAGGTCCCTAGGTCTCCGACCAAGAGTCTAGAAAGGAAGTCGTATAGCTGCTCGTGTAATGGTTTGTTGAGCCCGAACTCTTCCATGAATTTTTTGTAGACAGCCTTCACCGTGTCTGGGTTTGCCTGTGCCTGCTGGAATATCTGGGCCAGGAGGGTTGCCACTGGGTTGCCGGGAATCGCCCTCGGCAGCGCGAATATTATCAGCAGGAAAGCTATGAATGTGGCGAGTATGAATAGGGATCGTCTCAACAGGTAGATGGCTATCGGGCCTAGCTTAAGCATCTTCACCAACAGATTCGGATACTGACAAGTTTTACTTAAGCCTTTTGGGATGGTCTCTGGCCATGATGCACGTTATTGATGCGGTACTGGGCTCGTTAGCCAGTCTCTTTCGGTTCCATA
>JAVVGN010000052.1:0-13152 GCA_032249095.1 Candidatus Caldarchaeales archaeon
CATCCGAGGGTTGACGCTGGATGGCTATGTTAGTCGCTTCGCTGACGGTAACCCGATCATAGTGCCTATCTGCAACCGAAGCGAATATTTGATACGAGAAGTCCAGCAACTGCTGCTAAACTTGGGAATCGAAAGCAATATCTTCAACACCCCTTACGAAGTGAGCGACTTCCGCCATGTGCATGGGCGGATTTATCACCACGAAAAGTGCAACCTATACCATATTTACGTTACTGGAGAGGACGCGCGCCGCTTCGTGGAAATGATCGGCTTTGCGGAAACTCGCAAAAATGAGGAAGCTCGGCGACACCTCCAACGGAAAAGCCGCCCAGCACGTCAACTTTTGGGAGGGCTCGTCCCCACAAATGACCATATCCATGAAATGTTACGAGAAGGGCTGAGGAAAGTCAGAAGCAATATGCTATATGAGAAAATCAACTCAATAGCTTCGCAAATCAGAAGCCATGAAGTAGTAGGCAGGGACGTGCTCGCCTTTGCCTGTGAATGCCTGAACCTCACACATGAACTGCCCACTTACCTTCTCGACCCCACCTACACTTTCAAGCGAGTGAAAAATAAAACTTTACTACCACCGACCGAAACCTTTGACCTCTCCGTCCCACAAGGACACCACTATATTGCTAACGGTATCGTCAGCCATAACACGGTTAACCTGCCTAAAGATATCTCACCTAAGGCCGTGGAAGACATTTACTTCGAAGCGTGGAAGCGAGGCTGCAAAGGTATTACCGTCTACCGAGAAGGCAGTAGGGAGGACATACTGAGGAAAGAAAAAGAAAAGTCCGAGCCCAAGCGAACTCGATTCGTCCGACCAGCCTCGCTCAACGCCGAAGTCTTCAAATACCGAACCGAAGCAGGAAACGTCTACATTACAATTTCGAAAGACAATGAAGGGAAACCCCGCGAAGTTTTCATTAATATCGGGAAGAGCGGCTCGACAACAGCAGCGCTGGGCGAAGCACTCGGCAGGATTTTAAGCATCAGCCTACAATATGATGTCCCGCCACAAGAACTAATTCAGCAACTGAGACTTATCCGTAGCGGAAGCTGGGAGCGACAGCCCGACGGGGCAATCGTCTTCTCAATCCCAGACGCCGTAGGACGAGCACTCGCTAAGGCTTGCGGCGAAGAAAATAACGGGAATCACTTGATCATTGAGGGGATAAAGAAGGAAAAACCAGACGAAACCCCGCAAATCGATGGTATGACCTGCCCAGAGTGCGGCGGGATAATGATTAGGCTCGGCGGGTGCTCAGCATGCGTCTCCTGCTCCTACACCCGCTGCGACTGAACGAGAATTTATACGTATAAATTCTCGCTACCGAGAGCGCTGGATTTCCTTGCGCAGGTCATTCACCCGGTTGAGCCAACCTTTAAGAAACTTGCCCAACTTGGGGTTCGCTCGAACAATAGCACGGTAACGCTCTTCACGGCGGTCGCACAACTTCAAGGCAAGGGTCTTAGCGTTAAGAGACTTAGCAGCAGTAAGAGTTTGAGTGCCAAGTTTCCCATCAACCGCTATCCACTTTTCTTGAGGCAACAAGTCGTTTATCGCCCGCTGAAGCAATTTAACCGCTGTTACCGTCCCCATGTTGACACCAGTATCGAAGACCGCAAGGGCGAGCGGATAGTCAAATTCGTCACCTCTGACAGGCAGCCAATAATAAGTCCAGTAAATTTCCCGCATTTCCTGCTCAGTCATTTTGGCAACATCCTGAAGCGGTAACCCCTTAGCCTTGCGATACTCATTGTATCGGGCTTGAGTAACACCCCGATAAGTTCGCCCGCCAGGGTCGTCAGGATCGTCACTTAACCCACCTTCCCACTTTAAGACGAACTTGAGACAACGAAGGAATTTCTCCGTCATGGCTGATCACCCGCCTGAAATTTTAAATTCTGGCAACGAAAGTGGAAAGTCAGAGAAAATAAAATCCGTAATGGGGGCGCCAAAGGTAATGCTGGCGTCTCTGGGTAACAGAATTGAAGCTTGCTTTAATCTTAATCATTGCATTGTTATGGGGCGGGGCGAAATCCTTCGCAGGTATTCATATTGTCGGAACCGCTAAACCTGAAAAACTGGAGTTTAGATTGCGCGGGGAAAGCCTAAAAGACCTAAAGGTCGGGGTGAACGGAACTTTCTTCTGCACCAAGCGCCATACCTTAGCGAACTGGGTCGTGCGGGACGGCAAAACCTTATACCCCTTCCCGTGGTGGGACACTCTGGAGCGGGGAGCCTTCGTCATTTTCAAGAGCGGAAAAGTCTATATGGGGTTAGTCCGCTCCGACGGCAGCAAAGTCTTTATCGGAGACAAGGAAATAAAGGAAAGCGAGGTTAGGCTCGCAATTGGAGGGTGCTCCTACTTCCTGCGGAAGGGGCGGCTCGCTACTTACAAAGAACTGAGAAAAGAAGGCTTCCCCGCCGATGTCATTGAGAGCACTCGATTTTCATTTATCGCGTGGGACGAAAAGAAAGGAATAATCGCGCTTGGAGTATCCTTCGGCTCGTCCCTGTGGAGCGTCGGGAAGTATTTGAAGAAACTTGGTTACACCGACGCAATCAGGCTGGACGGAGGCTCGGCAACTGGAGTTTGGAGACCTAACGGAAAGTTTCCAAAAACTACCAATATCGTGGCCATTAAATTCTAAAATCAATGTGGGGTGAAACAAAATGCCTTGGATCGCAGAGTGCGGACATACAATTCCAGAAGATGTCAAAGAATGGCTTGAAGAACAGGGAGACAAAAGCAAAGCCTATGTATGCGAAACTTGCGGTCAACCAACCATCAGGTATGAGCCAACGCCGGAAGAAGAGGCAAAAGTTGAAGATTGGATAGAAGCCGGACTTGTCGAAGAAGGTAAACTGGCGAAGCAGGGTGAAACTTCAATGAAATGGTTCGTTTCGGGGAAAGAAGTCCTGTGCAAAAAGTGCGCAGGCAAAGTAAAGGGAGCTAAGCCGCTCAAGCTCGCTTCCCTCGAGGGCGTCGAGCTCGAGTGCGCTAAGTGCGGGGTGAAACCAATAGACATTAAGAAGGGCGCTATCGTCGGGTTCGAAGGCAGGCAGAAGATTTACTGCCCCGAGTGTGCCAAGAGGCACGAAGGACTTATCCTCGCAAAGGCAAATTCTGTTATCTCATTCGAGGAAGACGATATCGCCCCGACCCCGCTCTGGTGCGACGAGTGCGGTAAGCCTATCCCTGTCGCTGTTCCCGCCGAAGTCGTTACTGTCCTCCACAAAACCCTCGAAGGGCTCGAGGCAATTATCTTAGAGAAAGGACTGAAGGAAAGCCGACCCGCACTGTGGCGCAAGGCTCTCCAATGGAAAGAAAAACTTGACGATTACTTGCTGGCTGTCGAACTCCCCGAACCTGAACCCGAACCCAAATCTGACCTTCACAAGGCAATCGATGAACTCGAAGAAATTATCTTCGACACCGAATTGAGGAAATCCCGACCCGACCTGTGGAAGCGAGCTGTCAAGCTCAAAGAAATCCTTGAAAGCGAAATTCTCGGAGAGCGGCACCCCCGAAATTTATGAAACGTCGGATAAAATATAAGAAGAAAGTGTCTCGCCACCCGAACAGGCTGAGGCACTTGGTATTGCAATTTATCCGCCGACTGAAAGAGGGGGGTGCCTCTTAGTAATGGATAAGATTTACAGTGTTTTGCTGGATATTCTGGACGAGTTTCCCGTGCTCGCTGCATTCTTACCAGCAGTATGGGTCGCCGCCGAAAAACCTAACTCCTCACCTTCTTTGCGAGTCGAAAACAACACCTTTTTTCGTGGGAGAAGTCGGCGAGAAATGGCTCAATGAAACCCCGCCCTCAAAAGTGAAAATCCACCTGTGTCATATCGCCGCCCACCTTCTCCTGCTCCACTACAAAAGAAGCCGACATTTGCAAGGTCACCCAAACTGGAATTACGCCTGCGATCTAGAAGCCAACCACCTACTCCAATCTCTGAGCCCCATAACCTTCGCCAAAATCAAACCGATAAAAAGGAAATGGGTCGGGCTAAGCGCCGAAGAGATTTTCATAAAACTGCTCAAATCGGAAAATGAGGAAAGGAGTTTCGGAGATAACCACGATTTTTGGAAAGATTTAATGCTGAGCAGCCAAATTGCCGTAAGCCAATCTATCGCTTCCCGAATGCTGACGCCCGAGCAATTGAATAGGGTGCTCAGTCAACACCAACAAATCTTGGGAGATAAATTACCTTTCCTTCCGCTCGAAGTGGTAGCAGGTCATGAGGCGGGAAGCACTACCGAGCGTATCTCCGTCCCTATTACAAGAAACCTGAGGTTCAAGCTGAAAAATGTCCTCGATGCCGTCCTAATCAAAAGGAGAGGCTTCAGCCGCCCAGAATATGACTTCCTTTTCATGTGGCAACGCAAATACGCTGAGGTCTCCCTGCCCCTATACCCCCGCCAAATCATTATCGGGATAGATACGTCAGGGTCAATCTCGGGGCGCGGGCTGCAAGCCTGCGCCGCTATCGCCAGCTTTATCGTAACTTCACTTCTCTCCATTTACCCGTCAACCGAAGTTTATGTGGCACTTGTCGACGCTGAGCTGCAGCGCTCATGGTCGTCCGTAGCCGCCACCGAGTTTCTGGACGATTTCTTGGCAGAAATGAAAGGTCGTGGCGGAACGAAAATTTTCAAGTCTATCCAGAAATTTATCGACACAGAAAACCTTTCGCCTGACGCTGTAATTATCATCAGCGACTTCGATACCACCGACAGCGATAACGACTTGCAGACCGACGCTCCCATTCTCGGTATAATACTCAATGAGTATCGGGACAGCGAAAAAACTTTGGAGGAAAAGCAGAAGACTTACAAGAAAGTGAAATTCGTTGTATCATTATCTCTGGAGGAGGTCATGGAACATGGCTAAGTTCACTTTTGCAGTGTTCCCAGTTAGGTTCTACCCCTTCCCACTGTCCGTAAAGGAAGGGTTAGGGGTAAGCCGAACAGTCTCCCTCAATGCCCTACAGCAAAACCGCGATATCGTAGCCGTCCCACAAAGAAGGTTCGAGGTAACCGAAGTGAAAGGAGAAGAAGACCTGCTGAAAGTCGGCGTCTTGGTCAGCGAGTGGAAAAAGACGCAAGAAGAGAAGGGAGCATGGCGGATCGAAATTTCCTTCAGTGCAGCAGTGAAAATAGACCGCATTTGGTTTGACGAAAAGAACGGCTGCTTCATAGGTGAAGGAGAAACCATCCACCTTTACCCGTCGCTCGAAGAGGAAGCCGATTTTGCCCTCGCAGAAGCCTGCAAGTATATCTTCCACTACTTCAACACGAGCGACTTCTTCCAGCTAATCCCCACTTTGAGGGCTGTGATACAGAAAACTTATAACTGGTTGAGAAATACTCACCCGTCCACGCTGTCGCAGGACAGCGACGCCCAATTCAAAATCCTCAAAATCATTCTGAGCATCCTCGAAACTGGCGAGGTCAGCTACTTTATCCTGCCTTCGGACTACGAAGAAATCTTACTTAGCCATAACTTTAAGGAGTTCGTCATGAAAACTCTCAACTTCGTCAAACGCCTGCAACAGCGGATAGAAGACAGGAAAAAGATAGAAGAGAAAGCCAACGAGATAGCCGCCAAACAACAGCGGGTTGCCTACCTCTCCTTCCTGCGAGAAGCAATTAACGAAGAACTGAAAGAAATCACAAAGACGACGGGCGATAGCGAAATTGACGAAATCCTCGCCCAAATCGAAGAAAACCCGCACCTTCCCGAAGACCTCAAGCGAAAACTTAGAGAAGAATTAGAAGCAGTCGCTGGACCAGCAACTAACCCCGAAAGACCAATAACTGTCCGACACGTTCAGTTCGTCCTCTCACTGCCGTGGGGCAAATATGTCGAGCCCAACACAAACTTCGAAGAAGTCAAAAGAATTCTGGAAGAAAGCCATTACGGGCTCGACGACGTGAAAGAGCGCGTCTTAGAATACCTCGCCCTCTATACCCACCTAAAAAGACCGCCGAAAGGCAATATCCTGTGCTTTATCGGACCGCCGGGAACAGGCAAAACTTCAATGGCAGCAGCAATTGCAGAAGCACTGAAACTACCTTTCTGCAGGATCAGCCTGGGTGGAGTCTCCGACGAAGCAGAGATTAAGGGACACAGGCGAACCTATATCGGGGCAATGCCAGGCAGGATTGCCTCAGCGCTAGCTCAAGTTGGAGCACTGAACGGCATCATTTTCCTCGACGAAATCGATAAACTGGGGATTAGCTACAAAGGAAGACCCGACGCAGCGCTCCTCGACGCACTCGACCCCGACCGCAACTACGAGTTCTACGACCACTATGTCGACTACCCAATTGACCTCTCCAACGTCCTATTCATTTGCGGCGCCAATATCCAAGAAAACATAGACCCAATTTTGGCTGACCGAATGGAATTCATTTACTTTAACGGCTATATCTTCCCTGAAAAATTCCAAATCGCCAAGCATTACATTATCCCCAAACTGCGAGAAAGCTGGCAGATACCCAAAGACGAGGTAGATATCACCGACGAAGCTATCATGGAGGTAATCAAAACTTGGGGACGCTGGGAGGCAGGAGTGAGAGAAATCAAAAGGCAGCTGGAGAGCGTCTTCCGAAAGGCGCTGGGTATGGGTGAAAAGAAAATCACTGCGAAGTTCATTAAACAGCACTTCCCGCCGCCAGTCCCACTCGTCGAGTGGAAAAGCGAGTATGCGCAAAAGGTCGGCTATGTCCCTGTCGTCGGTGTGAACCGCAGCGGCGAAGGAGTAGTCTTCTGGGCCGAAATCCATAAAGTCAAAATTGACGACGACAAGAAAGGCTGGAATATCGAAATTATCGGCTCGGCGGACGAAAGCATGAAGGAGAGCGCTAAATCAGCGTTCCTGTGGTGCCTGCACCACGTCCCGTCGTTCGCCGACAACAAATACAAGTGGATTATCTACCTGCCGTCAGTCTCGATCCCGAGAGGAGGGCCATCAGCAAGCCTATCGTTCGCTGTCGGGCTTATCTGCGCTCACCTCAACCGACCGCTCGGTCGGCTCGTCGCTATGACCGGCGAGATAAGCGCCAGCGGGAAAATCTTACCGGTAGGCGGTATCCCCGCCAAAGTTATCGCCGCAGAAAACGCTGGGTTCGAGGAAATCTTTATCCCCGCTTCCAATAAGGACGAATTCGACTTCTGGCTGAGACGAAGGAAACTCAACCTCAAAATCAAAGTTACCCCCGTCGAAAGTATCGAAGAAGTGCTGGATAAACTCGGTATCAAAGTATCGGTGACAAGCCCACAGCAACCCCCAGCAGTTAAAATTGAAGCGGGAGGGTTGCTGACATGAGAAAGCCCGGCAAGAAAACCCGACTGTGGGAAGAAATGTTGCACATAATGAACTTGCTGGTAAGTCGAGAGGAAAAATTACCGCAGCCGAAAATGCGAGGGCAGGGACGGGCTGCCCCCGCTAAGGCCCGTGAGCCACTTATCACTTGGGTGGCAAGCAGAATTAACCCAGCTGAATACCCCCCGCCAGCACTGCACGACCTCGCAGCCTACCTTCTCTGGATCAACGCAATTATGCGCCGGCCATGAATTTGGCGGTAAAATATAAGGGGTGATAAAAATGATTGGCTTCGAGAAGCTGCTCGTATTGAGAGACTTGCTCGACCGAACTTACTTGTTGTTGGTGAACAGTAAAGTATTGCCCTCTGGTCCCGTGCCTGAGGGCAAGCACCTGCTCGATTGGGTCTTCGAGCATATCAAAAACACGGAAATACCACCAGAAGAAATCGATAGAATGGAGGAAGAATACTGGACGATCCTGCAAGAGGATAAAGATTTCCTGCAGATCGCCCAGTCTTTCTTCGCCGACGCAGTGTTTATTGAGCGTATCCAACAGTCAGAGCCACTCCTGAAAGAACTGGCAGAGAACCTTATCGTCCTTATCAACTCGCTCTGGGGCATAATCACCTACTTGCCCCTCACATTCAAATACCTGAGAACGAAAGACGAAAAAATCGAAGCAGGCGTCAAAATCTTTATCTCAGCCATAGTGGTCAATATCAAAACGCTCATAGACCTCGACCAAATTATCAACAAGATGAGGGAAAAGGTCAGCAGCGTTGCACCCGAAGGGAGTGACCTAAATTGAGCTGGCAACAAACCGCCCTAACTATAGTCACCCAGCTAATGCTGTTTTACAAAGCCGTCACGACTAAAAATACCGTAACGGAGATAATCTGCGTCGTCCTGATCGCCGCCCTCTCACCCTCACTCGCCCACTTCATGCTGAAGTTCGGAAAGGAAGGATTCGAGTTCATGAAGAGCAAATTGGCAGCACTTTCGACAAGAGATAAAACTTCATGAGCACAGTTTCGCCTTCTTTCTCTTCCTTCTCACCCTCAACTTCCGTCTCCTTCTCTTCTTCCCGAGGCTCCTGCTCGGACGGAACTTCTGGCTCCAAAATTCGGTCAATAGCGTCGTCGACTAATGAAAGAAACTCGTCTACATCCACACCTTTTGGTAATTCCACTGACCGCACGCCACTTTCGATTTCATTCAGAACAGTGTCAATACTTTGCAGCAAAACGTCGTCCTCTTCCAAAACTTCCGCAAGGGCACTAAAGAATTGCTGCACCTTAGGAGTTGAGAAGGCTTCCTGCAAAGTCTGAGCTTCTCCCCTCTTCAAAGCTTCGCTAACCAAGAATACAAGATGGTTTACGATATTCTCAGCCATCCCCTCAGCCACCTCCCTAACACCTCTCATTTCAACTCCAATGGTCTCCTCGAAAGTCCGACCCTCCTCACCTGAAATTGGCTGCTGCAAGGAAACTACTTCAACACGGCGACGAGCCGCAGCCATAGCAGACCGAAGGTATTGCGCCAAAAACTCAGGGTATTGCGCCTGCAAATTCCTAATCCGACTAAATGTCGACATTACAATGTTATCTGCTAACTTCCCCCACGAAGACGAAACTACCCCACGAAGAATATCATGTATATCTCTCAAAATTTGCTCTACCTCTTCCTCCGAAGAAGCCTGCCGGATCTTTTCCTCAGCCAGCTGAAGCAGGTTAAGCCAATTCTGACCCTTCATCCCCAAATAAAACCCTACGCTCTTCCTACTCTCCGCCACACTGTCCCAGTCAATATCATACTTCTGACGCCAATAGTCCGCACCAGCACCCTCGGCTGCATTACCCCGCAGTATGAGTTCAATACCCCCCTTTACCTTCTCAAACCAATCACGGTAACTCTCACCCGCCGAAGGTCCGTTGACCATGTAATTCGTAATGTCAGTTATCGCTTCCCCAACAGGGTCCTCTGTGGCAACCCGACGCCTCTTTCCTCCTTCCGGAAGACGCCGGATAAGACCAAAACGAATAGATAGGTAAGCCCCAGCAGGACCCCAAAATGCCTGGTAAGCATAAGGTCGCATTAACCCCAGACGTTCCTCCGTATCAGAAACGAAATGGACACCCAACTCAACAATAAGCCTATTGATATTGGAAAGAATTTCTCGCTCGCTTGTGCCCAGCGCCCAATCCACCGCCTCACTCAAAGACATAATATAGTCTGGAATTCTTTCCACCAACACTGAAGGGTCCTTGTAAACGTCGGCAATATTGGCTAAAGCTGCCAATTTGTCGTCAATGACTGACCTGACAGTATCAGAATCCTTGCCCGTCAGCCCGAGCCTGCTAACAAATGCAGCCAAAGTGGGAACCTTCTCAGGATCAACCGCGCCCCCAATTTCCTCCCAATGGTCGCGCAGGAACACCAAAACATTCCTTAAAGTTTGCAAGAACCCCAACATAACATCAGGAAACCGGCGGGTATGAGCCTCACTAACCCACGCAGGCACCCGCCCCTTTAACCCCATAAGGTCCGCTATCTCCGTAGCAAGCCTATAGCCAGGGCCCATATTGACTGATAAAACATTGGCGCCAATGCTCGTCACGAGCCCACGAGTAGTGAGAAATTCGTAAGGAGAACGCTCTAACAACGCTTGGAGAGGAACCCTTTCCCGCTGAGCAGGATAAAGAGTCGCCCAACGAAGTAGAGGAAAGTAAGAGCTCAAACCTTCAGGAATCTGGTCAAGGGACGGAGCAATTTGAGGGAGAATATTGTGAGCCCTGCCTGCTGCGAAGCGGTTCACATAATACTGGAGCATTGCCGCAGGAGCCAAATAATCGTGGGCGAGCCTAATTTGCTCATCGTCCTCAAAACCAAAGTCCCTCAACGCCTGATAATCAAACAAAGTATTTCTGTAAAACCTGCTTAAAGATTTGACCCCCTCCGTTATTGCCATATCAACTTCTTCTCTCGGAACCGCTATGAGGCGCAAAATGTCGGTGAGAACAACAGCGACATGGCCGCGCAACGGCTCACTGGGAAGAATGTCAGAAAAGTATTGCTCCACAAGAGAACTAACCGCCCCCCCAGAAACTGCACCCTCCCCCCTTTCCACTACAGAACGAGCCAACTGACGAAAAGCGGAAAGAAACTCCTCCACCCGACGGGCACGCTCCTTCTTCCTTACCCCCCACTCCTCAGCAGCCCGCCTCAGCTTTATTATCTCATCACGCAAATCGCCCCGCCGCAAAGCTACCCCAAGCGCAACGGGAATGAGAGGCCGCAGGTAAGAAAGGTTGATAATCCCGCTCAAATTAACTTCCTCTGGCCTTCTGACAGAAAGAGTGCTGTCAACAGAACTCAAGATTTCCTTAAGGAAACCCGCAGCGGCGTCTACCGCCATTTCCACTTTCCACTCAGGCAAAGCCTCCTCGCTAAGAGGCTTCCTAATCCTTTCCCCAATTTCCTTCAAGCTTAGCGAATAAACTTGAGCTTTTTGAAGCAGCTCCTCCATTTCCTATCACCGCTACTGATTTTAAAATCCGTGTGGGGGATCTCAAATGCTTGACCTTAAAGACTACCGACCAAAGGAGCAATTCTTCTGGCTCAGGCTCACCAGAAAATGCTGCGTCATTAGGGTCGCTACGGGACGGGACGAAAGCACAGCAATAATCTTGGCAAACGCCCCCTGCCTAATCGATAGCCTCCAAGATAGAATAACACCCACAGACGTCCATATCTACATTACCGCCACACAAACCTTGAACGTCTACATCCCGAGAAGATTCGTCCATAAAGTGACAGGCGAGGAAATAATTATCCCCCTCCCTTTCGAGGCAGGCGAGGAAATGGATTACTCAGGCCCAGCACCCGCAGACGTCGTCATAGTCACCGGCGTCCCAAATATACTTAGGGTCGAGGCAGTCAACGTCCCGCTCATGCTCGGCTCACACTTCGAAATAACCTGCACCATCGACCCACTACGAGGCGTCATTAACGTGCCCGACACCGCCGACCTTTGGCTCGGTTTAAGTAAACCCGATGCAATAGAAGATATGCTGCCTTACATCAAACCAATTTTGCATTTTTTAGTTCAAGTTTGACCTCCTTTCTCCCCACCATAGTGCCCGTCAAATCCAGCAGAAATCGCCACAAAATCGCCAATTTTGCTGATTAAAACAAACTGAGTTGCAGCCAACCCCCGGCCAGCCGCTTCCGCTTGGAGGTCGACTGCAACCACTGGGGACTATAATGAGGTTCCACGTTCCCCGCCTCCTTATCGGAAGCGGGGCAGGTCCACTCATGGCGGGGCTGGAAAGGTCCGGCTGGTTTGCCCCCAGCCTCAGCCCCACCTCGGGAAAAATTTTCCAAACCTCGTTTTAAAATGTTCGTTGCTCCAACAATATCGGCATGGCAAACAAAACCGCAGTTAGGGCACTTAAATAAGTCCCGCTGAGGTCTATCTCCCTGCGCACCTCACTGGGGACAAGTCTTAGACGTGCCTTTGGGGTTAACAAACAAAACTGTCAAGCCCCGCTCCTTCGCCTTCTCCTCAATCGCCTCCTTCACAAGCCCGCAAGGTAGCAGCGACAAAGTTCTATTCAATGCCTTCGCCCCCTTAACCTTCTTTCCTTGCGGTAACCGTAACTTCTCCATAACTATTATAGCGTCGCCCGCCCAATTCAGCAAGCGGTCAACAAGCCAATAGACGAATTGACGGGTGAACCTTCGTTGTCTGCCTGATAGCCGCTTTAATGCCCTAACAGTGTTGTGCGCGTCCTTGCGGAACTTGCGTTGCATCGCCAACCTTCGCTGCAAGAAGCGGCGCAGCTTGAGCCAATGATTGCGCTTTCGGTGAAATTCACTGTAGTCGGGAAAGAAAATTCCGCCGTCGCTCCGCACGGCGACTAACGGACACTCGGCACCCAAGTCGACCCCGACAAAACGCTGGCCCCCAACCACAGGAGGAGGCTCAGGAATAGTCAAGCAAACACGCCCAATGATCTTCCCGTTGCACTCCTTAAGAGTAATGCTGTCTATATCCGTCTTCTTTTCCCACAATTCCTTAAATCGCCTTACAGGCACGAAGATGAGCGGAAATCCCTTGCGGCCTGCAACCGTCCAAATCTCCACAGTCTGCCCCGTAATCTTGAAAAGCCCCTTGTCGAGAAGAGCAAAATCCTTCCTGAACTTGGCGGGCTTTCCCATCTTCTTCCGTTCCTTCTTCGAGTAGCACCCCGCAACAACATTGATGACCATCCCCAGAAAGCGAGTGTTAACTTGGGGATAACGCTGACGGAGGATTGAGTAACAGTGACGGTGCAAATCAAATTTCTTCTTCAGTTGATCGCGAATTCCAAACGCCATCTGGGAAACCTCGTTAGCTACCGCTCCAAACAACTGCATTTTCACTTATTATATCCGCCTTTCCTCGAACCGTAGCCCCCGCCCAGCAGAATTTATACGAATAAAATCTCGTCAGGCTCCTCGTCGACATACACAAACTCTGAGGGAGGAGTTCGGAACCTGAACTCCATAATGGCGCAGCCTGTAAAAGGGTCTACTCGGGATTAGCCAGCGTAGACCGCCGCCATAACGACTGCCTCCCGGCCTAGGTCGCCCTGAATTTGACGTATGCAGCTCCCGCAAACCCGATAGCCATTAGCCTTAAGGTAAAGTTTGGAATAGCAATTCCCGCACTTAGCGCATAGCCCCTACGGCACGAGCGCAGCGGGTACCTCCGCTATTAGCGGCTTGAATTTAATAGAGCTCTTCATCCTCGTC
>JAVVGN010000053.1:0-13089 GCA_032249095.1 Candidatus Caldarchaeales archaeon
TAACCCACCCCTCGAATCCTTTCTTTATGTGCATAATTATCCGTTGGATGCGTCTATGGGCTCCGCGTTTTATGATATTTGTATGCTACTGATCATAAATTATTATAGTAGGCAGTGGTCGATTTAGCGCCAATATTTAAGTTATACCGCCTGGGCCGGGATTTGAACCCGGGTCCGGCGGGCGACAGCCGCCGATACTAGACCTGGCTATACTACCCAGGCCTCTTTGTACCAACCAAGCCCCACAGCCGCCTTTTTTGGGGTGGGCGCGACTAGTAGCTCAGCCCAAGATTTAAGCCTAACCTGCGGGGCACCTTATCGGTGGGGGCGGTGAATACTGGGTGGGCGCGCGGCCTCTCGGGCTTAGCTCTCTCGGCAGCCGAAGGTGGCGAGGGGCAGCCTGATGGTGGTTACGATGATGAGGAATACGCTGGCTCCTATCTAGATGAGCCGCGCCTCCCAGCTCCAGAGCCGGCCCAATGTGCCGCGGGCCGCGTCACGGTTATGGTCGGTCCATATCCCAAGCATGTCAACGGGAGCTCCAGTAGCAGTCACAAATAGACAGCGTTTAGTTCTACTTCACCGTCGCTATTTCCTGTGTGGCCTCTTGCAGGAGCCTGATGAACTCGGGCATCAGGTGTGGTAGGTCTGGCGGTATCCTCGCCGTTACTAGGTTTCTGTCCCTGACGACGGGGCGGTCTAGGTAGGTTGCGCCAGCGTTCTCGAGGTCGTCCCTGATCGCCGCGACGGCGGTGAGGGTGTAGCCCCTGACAGCCTTGGCCGATATCAGTAGCTGTGGGCCGTGGCAGATCGCGCCGATGGGTTTGCCCAGCTCTGCGAAGCGCCTGATCCACTCCACAGCCGTCCTGTCCCTCCTGACCCTGTCGGGCATCCAGCCACCAGGGATGAAGAGGGCGTGGAAATCCTCTGGCGAGGCCTCGCTGAAGGTGAGGTCAGCGTTTATCGTCAGGCCGTGCTTTCCACTATAGGCCTTCTTCTCGGGCGCAATGACCTTCACCTCCGCGCCCTCCTCCATCAACCTATAGAGCGGATAAAAGAGCTCCAGATCCTCGAACTCTGGCCCCGCGACCATTGCAACCCTAACTCCAGATAGACGCGCCATCAATCGTTATTGGTGCTCGGCCTGCTAATAAGCGTGTTAGGGGGCTCCGCCTGGGCCGCTCCTCGCCCTCCTCAGGGCTTTAGATGCCTTGGCGAAGCAGCCCGCCTTGGGGCTGAAGTAGGAGGTGAAAGCTATGTTCGCCAACGAGGCCGCTAGGAAGAGGAGGCCTGCTAGGCTTCTGGGCTGGTCTAGGAGTATCGCGGCGGGGACGAGTAGTGGAGTGAGCATAGAGGCTAGGGGTCCGGCGGCATACATTGCGGCATAGCCGCGGGGTGAGGCTCGGGTTCTCTCCCTATCGATCCTGATCCCGAGCGCGAGGGGTGCTAGCCTCAGGGCACGTGGCAGGATGCCCAGCCTAACTATGTTGGAGAGGCCTAGATAATAGTGGCTGAACCTGACCCCAACCAGCGCGCCGACCGCAAGATGAGCGAGGTCGTGGGTGAAGAACCAGAGAAGCAACCACGACGCCAGCCTTGTCAGGAACCCAATGAGGCTGTCGTACTGGGTGGGTGCCAGGATTAGGGCCACCGCTGCGGCCACAGCGCCCACCGAGACCGCCGTCCCAGCAGGGAGACCTATCCTCGTGGGGTCACTGTAGATGGCTTGGGCGTCGAGGCCGAAGCTCCTCTTGATCATTGCCTCGCGATAATCCCAGACCCGGGCAAGAAATCTGGAGGCGAAGGGTATCCAAGACCTAAGCTCCACATCCTCGGAGACGATGGAGCCGCCCTCAGAGGGAGATATCTCGATACTGTGTCTAAGCACTCCGAAGGGGAAGTCCAGGGTCTCGTGCCTCTGACGATATTCGGGCTCCTCAATTATCCTGAAGCTAGCGGTCCACATCTGTCCGAGGAACCTGAAGCGGACCTTGAAGATGCTGTCCATCCTCTCGACGACCTTCATGCCGAGTTCTGGGGGCCAGACCCGCTCCATGTTCCTAACGTCAAGGAAAAAGTCGTAGACCTCGCGCGGCGTGGCGGGCAGATAGTACCGCCGCTTGAAGAGCGTCATGACGCTACACGCTCGGTTTCCAGAAATAAACTTGTCACCTAAACGCAAAATTTTGTGAGCCTTCCACAGGGGAAAAGGAAATAAACGCGTAGAGAGACTCGTTTCTTGTGAGCCGTATCTCTTTTGATCCGTCGTCTCGGGTCTGGCTTATCCGTATCGGCCGCGCCTCATACGTCATGGGCATAGCGCAGGATCAGACGCTAGTCAATCTGCACTGGGGAGGCGCAGTAGAGTCTGTAAGGGACTTTGCCGCTGTCTCGGGCCACTTCCCCTTCGAGCCCGCCTCGCACTTGCTTCGGGAGGAGTATAGCACCTTCGGCGGCCTTAGATTTATGGAGCCTTGCTTGAAGGCGGAGCTCCCAGGCGGTGTCAGGGACTGCGTGCTCCGCTACTCGCGACACGTCATCGAGGATGAGGCTCACCTAGCTGTGGAGATGCGTGAGATAGGATACGACCTCAAAGTTACACTCCACTACAAGTCCTATCCAGAGTACAACGTCCTCGTTAGGTGGGCCGAGATTCTTAACGAAGGGGCCGCTCCAGTCAGGCTTGAGGAGGCTCTTTCCGGGTCCCTCTGCCTGCCCTACGGGAGGCCTTGGAGGCTGACCTACCTCGCTGGGCACTGGGCAGGAGAGACGAGGGTCGTGGAGGAGAATCTCTGGGCCGGTAAGAAGGTGCTGGAGAGCAGGCGTGGAACCACTAGCCACCAGCTCAACCCTGTAGTGTTTCTCGACCGGGGTGAGGCCGATGAGGAGGCGGGCGAGGTATGGGCCTGCCTACTGGCTTGGAGCGGCAACTGGAAGATAGTGGCTGAGTATGTTGGGCACGAGCAGCTGAGACTCTCGGCGGGTATAAACGACTTCGACTTCAACTGGTTCCTGGCCCCGGGTGAGAGATTCGTAACCCCCCGGCTGGTCGCGGCATATAGCGACGGCGGGTTCGGAACGCTCAGTAGGCTCCTACACCGCTTCCAGAGGCGCGTCATCCTCCCCAAGAACCACGCTGGGAGGCCGAGGCCCGTAATCTTCAACACGTGGGAGACCCTATACTTTAACGTCAACGAGGAGAATCTGAGGAGGCTTGCCGACTTGGCCGCGCGGATCGGGGTCGAGGTCTTCGTGGTAGACGATGGGTGGTTCAGGGGGCGGGACAACGACACGGCTGGGCTCGGAGATTGGGAGCCGGATCCTCGAAAGTTCCCCCGGGGGCTTAGGCCGGTCATAGAGCACGTGAAGTCTCTGGGCATGCGCTTCGGCATCTGGGTCGAGCCGGAGATGGTTAACCCGAACAGCGATCTCTACAGGAGGCATCCCGATTGGGTCTACCACTTCCCGGGGAGGCCGAGGAGCGAGATGAGGAATCAGCTCGTACTGAACCTCTGCAAGGGCGACGTAAGGGAGTACGTCCTCGGATTGCTGGACAGGCTTCTCACGGAGAATGAGATAGGCTTCGTCAAGTGGGACATGAACAGGAGCTTCAGTGAGCCGGGCTGGCCCGATGCTCCCTACGAGCGGCAGAGGGAGATCTGGGTGCGACACGTCAGGGCCGTCTACGAGATTCTCGAGGAGCTGAGGAGGAGGCATCCTGACGTGATCTTTGAGGGATGCTCAGGCGGTGGGGGGAGGGTTGATCTCGGAGCCATGGAGAGGCTCGACCAGTTCTGGACTAGTGACAACACTGACGCGGTGGACAGGCTATACATCCAGGAGGGCTTCAGCTATGCATATTGCGCGAAGAGCATGGGCGCGTGGGTTACGGGCGTCCCCAATTTCCTCACCAACAGGTCGCCGAGCCTCGAGTTCAGGTTCCACTCAGCTATGATGGGCGCGCTCGGTATAAGCGTCAACCTCCTGGAGCTGTCGCCGGAGCAGATGGAGGAGGCTAGGATGCATATCGAGCACTACAAGGAGATACGCCACATAGTCCAGGATGGAGACCTGTACCGGCTGAGGAGTCCTAGGAGGCATAGGGTCGCAGCGTTCCAATACGTGACCGAGGACGCCTCCGAATCCGTCGTCTTCCTCTTCAGCCTACTCCGTGGCTTCGGGGAGCCTGAGCCACCAATAAGGCTCAGAGGCTTGGATGCGCGCTCTGCCTACCAGCTCGATGGGCAGGAGACCCGCAGCGGAGACTTCCTCATGAGCGTTGGCATCGAGCCGGGATTAAGGGGCGACTTGAAGAGTCGGGTAATACACCTCAAGAGGGTCTGACTTCGTGGGGACTACCGTAGAGACGAGGGCCGACTCGGCATGAAGGCGTGGGTCCTGGAGGCCCCCAACACCATCCCACGGCTACGCAGCGATCTTGAGCCCCCGCGCCCCGGCCCGGGAGAGGTCTTGGTCAAGGTGGAGGCCGCTGGCGTGTGCTACAGAGACTTCCTGAACTATCGAGGCCTCATGCCAAGGACGGTCTATCCCACAGTTATGGGGCACGAGTTCGCCGGCACGGTGGCTGAGGTTGGTGAAGGAGTCGAGGATCTGGTTTCTGGTGACCGGGTCACCGGGCTACCATACAGGACATGCGGCGCGTGCGCTTACTGCCTCTCGGGGCGCGAGAACCTCTGCAGGAATAGGCGCCAGCTCGGTGAGGAGGTCGCGGGGACCTGGGCAGAATACACAGTGGCCAGCAGGCGAGACCTTGTCAAGGTTCCCAGGGCCGTCTCGCCGGCCGATGCCTCGATATGTGGATGTGTCCTAGGAATGCTACTCCACGCACTAAGGGACGTAGCCCAGGCCAAGACGGGGGAGCGCGTACTCGTGACAGGCGCAGGCGGCGGAGTTGGTGTCCACGCAGTCGTTCTGGCAAAGTACTTGGGATGCAGGGTGATCGCCTCAACAAGGAGCGGCTGGAAGGCTGAGAGGCTGCGAGAGCTCGGCGCCGACCATGTGGTGGTTGCGGAGGGCTCGAGGATTGTGGATGAGGTTAAAAGCATCACGGGGGGCGAGGGCGTTGGCCTAGCGGTCGAGTGCGTCGGCGCCCCCACTCTCCAGCACTCTCTGAGATCGGTCTCTTGGGGCGGAAGAATTGTTCTCGTCGGCAACATAACAGTCTCAAACGCCGAGATCCCGCTGGGCTACATGATACTGAGGGAGAACGCGATAATGGGCGCGGTGGGCTCCAACAAGAGAAGCCTCAGGGACGCCCTAGCTCTAATTGAGGCGGGCCTGATCAAGCCCGTCGTGGAGAGACACAGACTCGAGGAGGCGGAGAACCTGCTGCAACTCCTTGAGCGGGGCGAAACATTCGGAAAACACGTCCTCATGACGACCCGTTAGTAGCGACGAAGCGCGGACAACGTGATAACCATATATATGGCTTGAACAATACCCATTCGCGAGCGTATAATGGTTAACTGCTGCGCCCCCACATACTCACGACCCAAGACAGGGATATTCAACATCACGCTCGGATCAAGTAGGGTAGTTATAGACTCCATTAAGAGCGAGCAGGTCCCACCCCCGGCAGTGAAGGAATCCCTGAAGAAGTATGGCGTGGGCCGCCTCAACGACGTAGGTGGAGGAAACCTCATTATCCAGTGGTTTAAGAGGCGCTCTCTTATCAAGTACCTCGTGAATTGGGGGCGTCTCTCATCTCTATTCCCAGTCCACCTCACTACGGCTTGCTGCTCGGTCGAGTTCGCAGGCACGGTGGGGTCGAGGTACGATCCGGAGAGATTCGGGATCTTGAATGCGGTGGGGTCGCTGAGGCAGTCGGACCTCCTAATCGTAGAGGGAACCGTCACGACAAAGATGGCTCAGAGGGTCCGAATAATTTATGACCAGATGCCCGAGCCGAAGTACGTTATCGCCATGGGTGCCTGTGCCATCTCGGGCGGACTCTACGCCAAAGACTCATACAACGTCCTTCAAGGCGTGGACGACATCGTCCCAGTCGATGTGTATGTGCCAGGATGCCCGCCGAACCCCCAGACGCTCATACAGGGATTCGTACTCCTGCGCGAGAAAATAATGAACGAGGATCTACTATGACGGAGCAGTCGCAGGTTAGTCCGAGACTCGCATCGATTCTTGAGAGGCTTAAGAGCCTCCTGGGTGAGAAAGTCTTCGTAGTAGTGGATAGGAAGATCGTGAAGGTTACTGTCCCTCCCGACTCCATATTGGAGGCCGCAGCAATACTCAAGGAGAATGGGTTCGACCACGTTAAGGGCGTCACGGGGACAGACCTCGTTGCGCTCACACCCAGCGAGAAAGCCATAGAGGTGATTTACCACGCCGGCTCCTACCTCGATGACGCCCTAGCACCCTTCGTAGTGAACCTGGCCACCAAGCTTGACAGGAATAGGCCTGAGATGCCGTCCCTCACCAAGGTTTGGCCGAGCGCCGAGTATCACGAGAGGGAGACCTACGAGATGCTCGGCGTCATCTTCAAGGGGCACCCCAACCTCAAGAGGCTATTGCTGCCCGAGTGGTGGAGAGACATACCGCCGCTCAGGAAGGACTACAGCCCGCCCGGCAGGGAGAGCTCATAAAATATAAGTGTGCGCGGAGCAGCGTCGGTATTGGTTGAACCCGCGCCTACTCCTCTTCGCGCTGGTCATTCTGGTAACCTTCGTGGGAGCCTTCGGGACATTTCTCTGGGGATTCCTCGCCGGCTTCAGGGCCGCGCTCGGCGCCCTCCTTAGGGTCTGGATAGCGCTAATGCTCGCGCTAATCGTCCTCGGACTCATACTCTTCAAACGCTCTAGATAGCTGGAAAGTTTACGTGGAGACAACTTAATAATTTCGATGCACGACTCATATCTCGATGATCGAGGAGGAGGGGCGGGAGACCCAGGAGCTCTTCATCTATGATACCGGTGAGGGGCTTGTATTCTCATACGGCCCGCAGCATCCTGGTACGGGCCACTTCAGGCTCATCGTGAGGGTTCTGGGAGACACCGTCCTCAACCTCGAGCCGGACCCCGGATTCGTACACAGGGGCGAGGAGAAGATGTGCGAGTCGAAGACGTGGATAACCAATATCCCCCACCTAGAGAGGCCCGCCATCCTGGACTCTGCCGGCATGCTCTATCCCTACGTGCTGGCGGTTGAAAAGCTGATGGGTGTGGAGCCCCCCGCACGCGCAAAGTATCTAAGATCACTCATGGCCGAGCTGAACCGCATAGGAAGCCACTTCTACTACTTCGCACTCTACGGCGTCTTCCTGGGGCTACCCACCCCCTTCCTATGGTGCTTTGGTGATAGAGAGTTTGTCGTAGACCTCGTACAGTTCATCGGAGGGCAGAGAATCACACACTCCTACTTCGTGCCGGGCGGTGTGAGGAACGACGCGCCGAAAAAGGTTCCGGTGAAGCTGGTGCAACACTTCAGGAAGTGGTACTCCGAGGCAACAGGGAAGAGCCCACGCGAGTCGGAGCTAACCGACGACTTCCAGAAATACACGGTGCATGTAGCAGACTTCATAGACCAGCGCCTCGACTACTACTGGGACCTAATCCTAGACAACTCCATATTTGTCAGCAGGACGGTCGGCGTGGGTAGGCTCTCGGCTGAGGAGGCGGTATCTCTGGGAGCCGTGGGCGTGACGCTCCGCGCCTCGTCCGTGAGGCGCGACGTGAGGGTTGACGAGCCCTACGACGCCTACGGTGAAGTGAAGTTCGATGTTCCGGTGAGGAGCGAGGGGGACGGCTACGCTAGGGCTGTCGTGGCCTTTAGGGAGATGAAGGAGAGTGTGAAAATAATAAAGCAGCTTGTGGAGGGGCTCCCCGACGGCCCCGTCAAGCTTAAGCAGCACCCAATAAACCTCCGCGTCCCCGCTGGCGAGGCGTTCGCTAGGGCGGAGGCGGCCCACGGAGAGATGGCCTACTACATCAGGGCAGACAGGGGAGACAGGCCCTACAGAGTGAGGATACTCGCGCCCTCCTTCAGAAACCTAATCGTCATACCATACACCGGGAGGGGAAAGAAGCTGGCCGACATCCCCGTCATCTACTGGTCAAACAACTTCTGGCCAGTCGAGTGGGACAGATAGCTCCTCAGAGTCAGCGCCCTCTCCGTAGGGCGAAGAAGACCGCAACCACCACCACGGCGATGGCGACCCCAACCACTGCCAGAACAAGTGGATCTATGGGCTGAGCTGCTCCAGCCTCGGTTGTAATGGCTCTGGTAACTGGCGGTGGCGCAGTGGTCGTGGGAGCAGCAGTAGTGGCAGGGGTGGTGGTGGCCTCGGTAAGCCTAGTGGTTTCGGTCGTGGTGGGCGTCGTCTCTTCCGCCAGAGTGGTCGTATAGACGACATATACCGTAGCGACGCCTCCGGGAGAGATGACCGTGGTGACGTAGCTTGTGGAGGGCATTTGCACCGTGCTCTGCATCGTCGTTCCAGTAACAGTGTAGGTGGTTGTGTAGGTCGCGCCCTCAAGTACCGAAGTATAGGTCGTTGTGAACTCCTCGATCCCGAGCGTCATGCCGGGCACCGTATAAGTCACACCGGGGATCGTCATTGTTAGGCCTGGAAACGCTATGAGGAGCGTCGCAGGGGCCCTCTCAAGTATAATGGTCATTATCTGCCTGATTGTCTCGGGGCCACAAACTTCTCTCAGCTCACCGTACGCGGGTATCTCCATAGTAGTTACAAGTTGCCCTATGGAGATTGTCGTTCTCACCCCCGGCCCTAGCCCGGTATACGTGGTCGTCCAGCCCGCGGACGTCTCAACGAGCGAAGTCACGTATGTAGCCTGGTTTATGACGGTTGAGAACGTTCCCCCGGGAACAGAAATGGTAGTCCCTTGGAAAGAGATTACGGTCTCGGGAATCTCTCTAAACGCCCTAAACACGACTGTGCAGGTCCTCCCCGACTCATCGACATACTGAATCACCACAAAGTCGGGAAACTGTATCGTGGCAGTAACAACAACCCCCTCAGAGACTATTGTCGTGGTAATCGTTTTGGGGGGAAGCGTAGTGACCACAGTCGAGGTGCGTGTCTCAATACGCTGGGAGATGGCGGGGCCAGCTAGGCCCACCATTATCACCAGGAGAACCAGTAAGGCTCGGAGAAAAGAGGGTCTAAGCGCCTTAGAGTGATTATATCGCATATCGGTACGGTTTCTATGGGCCGCTCCGCTATATAAGTTAGTATGTCGAGATCTACCTGCCTAGCAATCCGCAGGCTCTACGAGACATTTATGGATCTGAAGAGCTGGGAGAAATTTTTTATCAGGCTAATCCGTAAACTGTGATGTATGGGGAAAGTTAAGGTCGCCATCGTGGGTGTGGGTAACTGTGCCTCGGCTCTGGTGCAGGGGGTCGAGTATTATAAGGAGGCACCCGATGACGCCTCCGTCCCAGGCTTAATGCATGTGAGGCTTGGAGGTTATCACGTATCAGACATAGAGTTCGTTGCGGCCTTCGACATAGACGAGAGGAAGGTGGGTAAGGACCTCGCCGAGGCAATATTCGCACCCCCGAACAACACTAGACGCTTTGCCGACGTGCCCCGCCTCGGCGTGGAGGTTATGCGTGGTATGACCTTCGACAGCATCGGCAAGTATCTGAAGGGTGTCTTAAGAAAGGCGCCGGGAGAGACCGTCGATGTGGCGTCCGTGCTGAAGGACTCGGGGGCAGATGTGGTCATAAACTTTCTCCCAGTCGGCAGCGAGGCAGCTACCAAATGGTATGTCGAGCAGGCACTCGAGGCGCGGTGCGGCTTCGTCAACGCCATACCAGTATTCATCGCGAGAGAGCATAGGTGGCAGAAAATATTCGAGAGGCGCGGCGTCCCGCTCGTTGGAGACGATATAAAGAGCCAGGTGGGTGCTACGATACTGCATCGAGTATTAGCGAAGCTCTTCGTTGACCGCGGAGTTAGGATCGACAGGACATATCAGCTCAACTTCGGGGGCAACACGGACTTCCTCAACATGCTCGAGCGGGAGAGGCTTGAGTCTAAGAAGATCTCAAAGACCTCCGCCGTCGAGTCCCTGATACCCTATCCCTTGGGACAGGAGAACATCCATGTCGGGCCGAGCGACTATGTTCCTTGGCTGCAGGACCGTAAATGGGCCTATATCAGGATAGAGGGGAGAAACTTCGGCGACTCCCCAATAAGCGTCGAGGTCAAGCTAGAGGTCTGGGACTCGCCAAACTCGGCGGGTGTCGCGATAGACGCGATCAGATGCGTAAAGATAGCGAGGGACCGCGGGGTCAGCGGTGCACTAGTCTCGGCCTCAGCATACCTCATGAAGTCGCCCCCAATTCAGTACCCAGACGATGTGGCCCGGATCATGTTGGAGGAGTTCGTTGAGGGGAAGAGGGAGCGATGAGGCCTTTTCTTCTGCTTGAGCTGGCGTCTCGGTAGACTGTAAGGATCATCAGTCCGAGTGCGGCGGCCCTCACCAAGGCCATGATCTGGGGCGGTGAAGGGGGCATAACAGGGTTGTAGTCGCCGAACCATAGGAGGATTATGCTGATGTTGGCCACTTCTAGGGCTGGCCAGAATGGAATAACGCGCGGAACCGAGGCCAAGAGTGGGAGAAGCCAGATAACCATCTGGGGAGTGAAGATGTAAGACATGAGGAGCCACCCCGAGACCGCTAGGAACAACTTGGGAAGAAGACTTATCCGGCGAAGAGAGAAGTGGATAACTAGGAACGCGCCGAGAAGCAGGCCCAGCGTCTTCGCCGTCGGAGAAAACTGGTCCCAGAAGATCCAGATATACCAAGCGTTCTCCAGACCCCAACCCGAGTGGAACTGGATGAACTCGGGCAGCGCACCGGGCCGTAGGAGTTCCTGTGCAGCAAATAGTGGCATAGAGACCGCGGCGAATCCTGCGAGGTACCTATACCTATCGGCGCCCCTCAGCTCGATGAGGATTGCAGGCAGCATGAGCCCCGTGTAGATCTTAGTGGCGAAGCCTAGCCCAGCCAGAAGACTGCTGGCCAGCACCTTTCTCCGCAGGAGAAAGACGATCGAGACCCCTGCTAACGCCGCGGCGAAGTGGTCGAAGTTGTAGATTCCATAGACGGCGAGGCTCGGCGACGCTATGAAGACCAGGCCCAGCAGCCCTGCGCCGCTCATCTTTGAGATGTTGAGGATCGACCAAGCCAGGGCTAGATATGCTGGTAGGCTTAGATAGAAGAACGCTTGGTAGTATCGCTCAAGGTCACCAGCTCCTAGTAGCGCTGAGGCATGTGTCACGAGGCATGCGAGGGGAGGGTACTCGAAGAAGAACCTGAAGCATGGCGCCTCGCCAATCCGCAACCCACTACTCTCTGGCCTCATCCAAAAGCTTACGACGTCGCTGTAAATGTTGGTGCTGAGGCCCGGGAAATGTATGACGCCGCTGACGAGCCAGGAGACGAATGCCGCAGCATAGACAGCCGCCTCCAGAGCTCTACCACCCATGCCTACTCAAGAACGAGCTGCGGCTTCTGCTTAAAAACTGAGCAGTGCCAAAAACCCCCACCAAAGCAGAGATGGAAACCACTTTTAAACCTCAAAGGCATATGTGGGACCACCCTTTCCGAAAGGGGAGGCAGAGGGCACTCGATTAGGGGACGAGGACGGCCACTTGGTATCTCTTCCCGCTACTCGAGTGAAGAGTTACGTTGTTGACAACGCCGCCGCTCATAATGCTCCCACCCGCGCCAGGGGAGCATGAAGACAAAGATATCGCATACTCTTGACCTATCTCAACCAGGAGAGACAGGTCGGTGAGGCATGGCGCCCCGTTGACCGATACCGAGTCGATGACGGTGGGGCTCGATCCGGAGTTCTTTATAACGATTATGATCCTTTCCCCATCCCAATAGACCGCTTCAAGCTCTATCTTTTCAAACCTCGTAAAAATGACCGAGAGCCCCGACTCCCAGAACGCGACGGCCACGGTAGCCACGACCGCCACGGCGACCAGGATAACAGTCGTGGCCACGGGGCTTATTCCCAGAGAGCCTCCTTTCCCACGCATAATCTAATCTGCGACAACATATTCTTAAAACATTTTTCGCGGGGTAGCCCTGGGCAGCAGCCGGGTGCCGCCTAATTAGAAGGCTACGATCTGCGCTGGGTATCCGGATTAACTGGACCTCTGCGGCTGACTAGGAGGCGGCGCATGCCCCGGGCCCCGGGGACTAGGTAGCATGACGAGGAAGTGCCTGCTACCTCGGGCCAAAGACTGGATCACAACTGTGAGGGACTCATCACCGGCGCCCGCGTCCAGTATCCTCCCCACTGGGTTGCCTGCGGAGAGTACGGCGAGTCGGCGGACAAACCGGTCAAGCCCGAGGGAGATAACCCTGTTGAGCCAAGGATACTTGGGACCAATCTCCTCTATCCCCTCGACGACCCTCCTCCAGAGCTCGTACTCATCTCTCATTAAGCTTTATTCACCATTTCCAAGGGATGTTTTTTGTCTCCGCAGACGTGTCTATCGAGGTGACTCAGGTATATGACCTCCGCGAAAAACGGAGCCTCCACACCCACTAATGTCCGGTGATTATCACGATTTTTAAATTATTTATTTATATTGCCTTGTGGCCTAATTCCTATGGTTCGATTTTCCCCTCTCCGTCTGGTGCCCGGTTTCCTACGTCGTTACGGCTCTCAATAGCATGTTGTGTATGAACGCCTTGATCGTCAGCTCTGAGTCCATCCATCTCGGCTTCCTGGAGAGGAGATGTTCTCCGAACAATGCTTTGAGCCTGGATATTGCAGTCTCAGCCATCCACCTCCCACCATGTCCCACTATTCTGCTCCAGGCTCTGTACCCGTAATCCCTTATCATCCTGGCTGCAGACCTTCTGGAGGGAGGCCCTCTGTCAGTTCTCGCATTCCTCCTCGGCCTTATAATAGGTTCTATCCCTCTCCTCTCGAGGTGTCTTATGAGTCGGATGGAGTCGTATGCTCCGTCTCCGATTACCTTTATGACGTTCCCAGCCTTCATCGATCTATCCACCATCCTCCTAGCGGCCTCGGAGTCATGTACCCTATCTGTTGTCC
>JAVVGN010000054.1:0-13066 GCA_032249095.1 Candidatus Caldarchaeales archaeon
CAATTTCAATAATAAAATCTTTAATAAATTGTATCAATAAGTTTGGATCAGGCGTGGAGTCTTGAGCAGGGCTCAGGAAGTTTCTAAGCTCTGGGAGTTGCTTGCTGCTTCGCTACTACGGGGTGGCGAGTCTGAGGAGAGGCGGCTTACACCAAGCATAGTGAGGACAACGGGGATCTTCTATACTGTTGGAGGGATACAGCTACCAGCCGAGAGCATATTATCTGCGGCACCAATCCTGGGACTCAAGACATCCATGCATGTCTCGTTCCCCGCCTGCGCCTCGTGCATGTCACTCTCACTGGCCTTAGAGATTTCGTGCCCCTCCTGCGAGTCCAGAGACATCAGGCGAATAGAGGTGATGGTGCATTATGAGTGTGGATTCGTTGGGCCGGTCGAAGAATTCCGGATAGGCGTGGGAAAGTCTGAATATTCCTGCCCCCGCTGCGCTAGGGAGTTGAAGAGGGTGGGTATCGATTATGGCAGGCCTGGGGCAGGGTATCGATGCGAGAAGTGCGGATCCATATTCCAGTTCCCGGTATTCAGCTTCGTCTGCGATAAGGGGCACAAGACGAGCCTCGACAGAATAGAGGTTATGCGGTTCCCGGTGTTCGAGGCGACTGAAAAAACTCTTGTAAACATGTCCGTGGCAAATAAGGTATTACATACAGCAAAGGTGTTATCCGAGGTTTATGGGCTCGTGGTAGAGACTTTTGTACCCTTAAAGGGAGAGAGCAACGCTGTCCAGGTCGTACACCTGCTGATTCGTATGAATGATACAAGATACGCGGTAGAGATAATAGACGAGGATGCGGATACCGTCCAGCTTATGAGCTCGATCTCGAAGGCGATAGATCTCGGGATAAAGTTCATAGTTGCGATAGATGAGGGTCGGGCGGAAAAACTTGCACAATTACTCAACACGTCCATGTTCATCATAGTTCCCTATCGCTCTGGCGACGAAATTGCGGACCTTATCATGAGAAGACTGGAAATTGTCGCGTAAGATGCAACGATTGGCTAAGAGGGTTGCAATAAGTTTAACTATAATCTCCCTTGTAGCGGTCGCGTTAGTTCTTGCCACACGAATAACGTTAATGGTTCTAGCTTATACGTTAGTGTTGTTGTACTTCGCCTGGGGCGTTTACCATGTTATTGTGACGATTGCGGGGGTTAAGCCGCCACTAAGTCCTCAGACGCCCCCGAGGTTCTTTCCTAAGGTTTCTGCTATTGTTCCAGCGATGAACGAGCCAATATTGCCCAGAACCGTGAATGTCCTGGTGGATCATGTGGATTATCCTCTAGCTAGAAAGGAAGTTGTGATTGTGACCGATGATCCGATGGGGGAGAGGATGGCCAGCCTACTTCAGCATAGATATAGGGGGGTTGTCAAGGCGCTCGCTAGGCGTGAGTCCTTCCCCACCAAGCCTAGCGCCCTCAACGACGCCCTAGCTCTCTGCTCAGGAGAGGTGGTGTGCATAGTGGATGTCGAGGATATCCCGGACTCCGACTCCTTCATCAAAGCAGTATCTGCGCTGGTTAATCATGGGTATGAGGCTGTACAGCTGATTTTGAGGATTAATAATGAGGAGGACTCGTGGATAACGAGGATCTTCGCGCTGGAGTATGCGGGCTGGTTCAGGGTTTGGCTCAACGGCAGGTCGAGGCTAGGACTCTATACCCCACTCGGAGGCACGGGCAACTATTTCTGGCGGAGGGCGGCTGCACAGGTTGGAGGATGGGACAGCCTCAACGTGGCGGAGGATGCCGAGCTAGCCGTTAGGATGACCCTGTCAGGCATGAGAATTAAGGTGATAGATGCTAGACACTGGGAGGAAGCGCCGGTCAGGTTCCGTGCATGGCTCAGGCAGAGGACGAGGTGGTATCGTGGCTGGCTCCAGAGCCTGTGGAAATTCCTGCCGTGGCTCTTTAGGCCTAGTCTCTTGAGAAGAGTTGGCCCCCTTACCATCCTTTCAATCCTCCTGATGCTCTGCTCCCCCCTCGTTGTCCTCCTAAATTGGGTCAGCTTCGCCTTAACCGGCTTATGGATCCTCGAGTATTACGGTATCACCCCACCACTACTCTACGGAGTATTCCCATTCTGGGCGCTGGCGCCCCTCCTGATGAATGCCATCTACTTCGGGGCCTGGTTCTTGGGTGGAAAATATGAGGGCGTGAAGACGAAGTGGTGGAGAATCTTGCCCCAAATGCTCTTCTACTTCTACGTGATGCTTCCGCTGGCGAGTCTCCGGGCGCTTTGGCAGGAGATGTTCAGACCAGTCTTCTGGGAGAAGACCGCCCACCCGGGTCGGGGTGTGAGGGGCTTCGTCACCGAGCCTCCTCAACCTCAGGTCCAGGAGGAGGAGACGTTTGGGGTGGTGGATACTGAGATGAGGGGGGCGCTCAGCCCCGCGTTAGCGTTGCTGCTCTGGGGCGCGGTGCTCGCACTTGACCTCCTATTTATCGCGATATTACTCGCAGATCCGACTATCCTGTCATCCATCCTAGCAAAGCCATCATGAGTAAAAAGCCGATTCGCATTCAAGCCTATTCGCATTCAACGGGCTACGCAGGTAGATCCGAAATATTATGGATTATGTATACATCCTGGGTCTTTTCTCCGTCAGGCTGGAGCCTGTCCAGCCTCCTAGGCCCCCATCGCTAATCTCCTAATGTCTCTGAGGATTCTTATCGCCACGCGTAGGATTGCCTGCCAATTATTTTTACCTCTCTGGCGATGGATGGTGTCCAAATAAGGCGTTATATTTAAGGACCGGTTGGTGTATCTTGTGTGTTATGGATGTTGTGGCCCTGGTCTCGGGCTGTTTTAGGCGTAGTAAAAAAGTAGGGAGGTTAAGGTCCTAGCAGTGTGGTGCTACATGTTTCGTGGTAGCTGTAGGAGGGTCTCTAGGGTCCTTAGCATGGGTTTGGAGCCTATAAGCAAGTCCGCCGTCCACTACCTCGCCAAGAAGGTATCTAAAATCAGGGTCGCTAGGGAGCCCAGGTATAGGAGGTGTATAGCTGTTGATGAGACCAAGCTACGTGTCAAGAAATCCTATGTATACATATGGTCCGCTGTAGACGTTGATTCTAAGGAATTATTGGCTCTGGAGGCGTCTTATGGTAGGAGCAGCCTGAATGCCCTAGCATTCCTGAAGAAAGCATTAAAGATGTGTACAAACAAGCCGTTGGTATTGGTTGATAAAGGCCCATGGTATAGATGGGCATTTGAGAGGCTTGGGCTAGAGTATAGGCATGAGAGGCTCGGCATGAGGAACAGGGTAGAGAGATTCTTCAGATACCTAAAGGAGAGGACAGCAGTATTCCACCACAAGCTAAGCGCAAGAGACTATGCACAGGGAATAAACAACCTAAAGCTATTTCTAAACCCATTCATACTCTACTATCAGGCCGCGAGGGGGAGGTGAGCAAAAAATGCTTATTCTTGGACACTATGCAGATGAGGGGGATTTCTCCAACCCCAAAGCTCTTCGATGAGCTGATGAGGGCTTGGAGCGGGTTCACCCCGACAGGGGAAGAGGCTGATGAGGGCTCCAATGAACTCGAGAGTAGCCCAAAGCTGTTGAATCCCAAGAGCCATGTAAGTCTATCAAAGACTACATAGCTCAGAACCCTAAGAGCCTAAAACCTATTTTTAAGCCTGCTGAGGTTACTGCGTCGATGAGGGCCCGTCTCTACGGCCTGGTTGCGGCGTGGGTAGCTTACCCCTTCATCGCCGCGGCAGTAGCCCTCTCTCCATGGTTCAGTATCTACGACAACGCCCTCAGCGACCTCGGCCACTATGGGAGACAGGGAGGCGTCGCGTTCGTATTTAACGCCGGACTCATCGTCGCTGGACTCTTCGCCGCCGCCGCGGGCGTAGCCATCGGTCGCGCTGTGGGGAGCAGATGGGCTCTCCCATGGGCCATCGCTATCTCTTTGGCTGGTGCTGATTTGGCGCTTGTTGGCGTCTTCTCTGAGGATTTTGGGCGGATCCATGGCATAGTGTCCGTCGCCCTCTTCACGCTCTTTGGTCTATCAATGCTGGCCTACGCCATCACGTCGGTCAAGCTTGGGTCTGGATGGCTCGGCCTATACGCTGCCTGCGCCGCCATCGCTAGCATAGTTATCTGGAGCCTGGATTGGCCTTGGAGGGGTGTCGCGATCCAAGAACTAGCGGCGTCCCTCCTGGTCTCTGTGATGCTGACCCTTGTCTCTCTTAAGCATGCTTAGGATCCGGTCTCAGAGCTGCGCCTTCGTGAGGGTTAGTGAGTTCGCCATGACGGAGACCGAGCTCATCGCCATGGCAGCGCCTGCGAGGAGCGGGTTGAGGTAGCCCAGAGCGGCCACCGGTATGAGGACCGTGTTGTAGAGGAAGGCCCAGAAGAGGTTTTGGCGTATCTTTCTCATGGTCATACGGCTGAGCCTTATCGCGCGCGGGATGTCTAGTGGGTCGCTCTTGACCAACACTATGCCTCCCGACTCGATGGCGACGTCTGTCCCGCTTCCAATCGCTATCCCGAGGTCAGCCTGCGTGAGAGCCGGAGCGTCGTTAATACCGTCCCCCACCACCGCGACCCTCAGGCCCTGGGCCTGGAGGGTCTTCACAATGTTGAGCTTCTCCTCAGGCTTTACCCGCGCTATCACCTCGTCGATTCCCAGCCTCCGCGCCACAGCCCAGGCAACCCTCTCATTATCACCCGTCACCATAATCAGCTTAAGGCCCATCGACTTGAGCCGGGCTATAGCCTCAGGGGCGCTTGGCTTGATCTCGTCCATTAGTGCCAGTAGGCCTGCGAGCTCACCCCCAACGGCGACGTAGACTATGCTACATCCCTCGTTCTCCAGCTGCGAGATGATCCCTTCATAGGAGTTTACTGAGATGCCCGACCTCTCGACTAGCTCACGGGAACCGAGCAGGATATCTGAGACGCCTATCCGCGCTACGACGCCCTCACCTGGCCTCTCTTCCACGAACTCAGGCCTCGCCAACCTTAGTCCGAGCTCCTCAGATCTCCTCACAATAGCCTCAGAGAAGGGGTGCCGCGAGCCGAGGGCCGCGGAGCCGGCGAGGGTTAGGAGCTCGCTCTCCCCCAGCCCCGCGAGCGGCACGACCTTGTATACCGCTGGCTCACCCCTCGTAAGTGTCCCAGTCTTGTCGAGCACCACCGCATCGATCCTCTGGGCCCTCTCCAGAACCTCCCCCCCTTTCACAAGTATTCCCTCCTCCGCGCCCCTCCCAGTACCGACCACCAGTGCGGCGGGAGTCGCCAGGCCTAGGGCGCATGGACAGGCTATGATCAGGACGGCTATGAAGGATGTAAGCCCGTGCAGCGGGTCGCCGAGCAGGAGGTACCATGTGAGGAGGGAGGCCACCGCGACTGACACAACAATTGGGACGAAGAGGGACGCAACTTTGTTAACCAGCCTCTCCACGGGGGCCTGAGCCGCCTGAGCCTCCTCCACGATCTTGATTATCTGGGAGAGAACGGTGTCTGCTCCAACCCTCGAGGCCCTCACGACGAGCATCCCCTCACGGTTGATCGTCCCGCCTATTACCTGGTCCCCAACCCTCTTCGGGACCGGGGTACTCTCGCCCGTTATCATCTTCTCGTCAACGCTCGAGGAGCCCTCAACGACTACACCATCGACCGGAATCCTCTCACCGGGCCTTACCACAACCAAGTCTCCGACCGCGACCATCTCGACGGGCACCTCAACCTCGGATCCGTCCCTAACGACTCTTGCTGAGGCGGGCTGGAGCTCCATAAGCCTCCTAACGGCATCGGAGGCCTTCCTCCTCATCATGTGCTCCAACATTCGGCCGAGGAGCACGAAGGATATTATCAGCGCCGAGACCTCGAAGTAGTATGCCTCCGGCAGCAGGCCCGGAGCGAAGACGTTTATCGCGCTGTATCCCCACGCAGCGCTCGTCCCGATAGATATCAATGTATCCATGTTGGCCGTACCGGCCCTTATGGCGTGGATCATTCCGCGATAGAAGCTCCACCCGGCAACAAACTGCACAGGCGTCGCGAGGAGGAGGAGCAGGAGGCCAAGCGAGGGAGGCGGCAAACTCACAGGTACCCAGGTCAGGATGAGGGTGGGTATCCCGAGCGAGAAGCCTAACGCCGTCAGTAGCTTGACTCGCCTATACTCTAACTCGGGGGCAAGGAAGGTGTGGAGGCATGCCTCGGAGCAGAAATAGTAGGTCCGCCCCCTCACAGTAGTCCGCAAAGCCCCTTCGCTCTCCTCAACAAACATCCCGCAGACAGGGTCCTTAGCCATCCACAACTACCCCCGAGAACCTCTTGAGCTGAGGACTAGGCGAGAAGTACTCGATAATAGTTCTACCTACCTCCCGCGGCATACCTCTCAGGATTATTGTCAAACCTGTCTTTACAGGCCCTCGAGCAGAAGTAGTAGGTCTGGCCCCTGTACTGGGACGAGTATTTCGAGGACTTTTCATCCACACTCATGCCGCAAACAGGGTCGATCGCCAACAACCTTACTCACGAGCGGCTAGGATAAAAAACCTTTCCTAACAGATAGTGCCCGGATAAGACTTCGAATACCCTCAAGGATAGATGTTTCCCAGATTTAGCGGTTTACAACGGCCCCTTTAGCTATATAAACCCCTTATCGGGACACTATCCGCTTCGGTGACCAGTCTCTAGGCTAGACGGTTCTGTTTTCGCTTAGGCCGCATCTCACACACTTATAGACCCGGTAATTCTTCTCTATGCGCTCCACCCTCATCTCGCCACCGCAGCATGGACACTTTTCCGAGCGTTGGTCCAAACTACTCATTATGACGCCCCCGTGTTAGACGGCTAAAAAAATGTCGCTTGGGCTACTCGGTGGACGGGGGATAACGCCTGTAAAGCTACCTAGTCGGTGATTTTTCTCGCAAGTATTTTCCAGGTTCCTGGACCCTGCGTCTCGGTTCCAATGTATTCCTGCTTGTTGTTTCTTATCGTTCTTGGGACGGTCTCGCGGGACGGCGGGTTATCTATCAGTATCTCAAGGATCGCGTCTTTCTCGATCTCCTTGAGGGCCCTGGCGGTGTAGAGCTGGGGGTATGGGCACGTATATCCTCGTAGGTCTAGCTGGTACCGATTTGGCTCGAGGCGTCTTAGGAGGCCTGCCGGAATCTGGATGCCCTGGCTCATGTCCTCTTCCCTGTCCGGGTCCCTTATATACTTAAATTTCTTTTGTATAAGCGTAGGATAATAATAGCTAAATATCACGACCTCCCTGGAGGGACCCGTAAAGAGGTGTGAAGGGTATGGGCAGTAGGTTGACGTACGTCTCGGCGATGCTGATAGGGGTTGTGTCGGTGCTGATGGGTTACTCGGTGTACCTCGTCACGGGGGCTGGGAGCATCTGGGGGATAACGACGGGCGAGTCGAAGCTGGGCGGACTTTTCTGGCAGAGCCTGGGTTTGAGGACCGAGCAACTAACCTATTTCCAGCAATTCAAGCTGGCTCCACCTTTGGAGGACTACTCACAGGCCATAGTCTTCGCAATACTTGTGGGCGGCGGGGCGACGGCGCTGATCACCCGGAGCTTTGTTGTGAAGCATCTGCCTGACCGCTGGATGCTCGCCCAAGCCATAGTGGGCGGATTCCTGCTGGGTTATGGGGCTAGACTCGCGCTGGGCTGTAACATAGGCAACTTTCTCAGCGCCTGGGCAGCAGGAGGGGTTCACGCCGCCATATTCACAGCCGCGCTTCTCCCAGGAACATACGTAGGCCTCAGGATAACTGAAAGGCTCTTTGCATCCAGGGCGAGGCCGATAAAGATGGGTATAGCCCCACCTGGATGGCTCCAGAGGGCTCTTGGAGCCATGCTCGTCGCTGTAGCCATAGGTACCGCGCTCCTCCTTAAGCCCCTAGTCTCTGTCTGGTGGCTGGCAGGCCTCGCATTCGGAGCCCTCGGCTGGATCTCATCCATCTGCTTCGCAAGCTGCTACAGGGACTTAGTGGCCCCACGATACTCCAGCGGGATTAACGTAGTTGCTGTCGGCCTAGCGGTGCTAGTCTTCAGCACGGGGATATTCCTCCTCCAGCAGCTGGGCGGAGTCCCATTCAAGCTTACGCCACCGCAGATCGGGGCGTCACAGATACTCCTCGGAGGGTTCATCTTCGGCCTCGGCATAGGTGTTGCGGGCTCGTGCATATTCAGCAGTGAGTGGCGGGCAGCGGGAGGCAGCATCTACTCGATGGTTGTCCTCGCCTCGACTGTACTTATCGGGATGCCAGCTCTCGCGCTCCACTACGACTGGTGGCTCTCAGTACTGCCTCAAGAGCCCAAGCCATTCACACTATACGCGTTAAGCCCCGTGATAGGTTACGCGGCGCCACTAGCCTTTTCAACCCTACTCATCGTCTATGGGATACGTAGCGACGTATCCGCAAGAGACGCAATCGCTAGGTGGCTAAGCCAGAGAATCACCTTGAAAGCCGGCTCAGACAAGATACGCGGCTAGACAGTCATCTACGCGTAATACTGCACAGAAATTTTCTCGCAAAGCTAATTTATAGGCACAACCTCCGTGAGACCCGACTATGACTATAGGGAGGCGTGGACGAGGGGCTCTGCATCACGATCCACAGGCTCTCCTAAACGTCTTACGCTATCTCAACAGAAAATATAACTATAGGAAGCTAGCCTCGCTTATAGGAGTCTCTCTATCAACCTTATCGAGATACTGTACAGGCAAGACGATCCCGCGCGGAGTCAAGGCCAAAACTCTCTTTGAGAGGGCCTCCAGCCTCATCGACTATGAGGAGATAGTCGAGGAGTTTTTCGGCGAGTCTCTCGACACCGAGAACGGCATCTACATCAGCCACGACATCGAGACGATTAAGCTGTTATCCACCTATCTCCTCAGACAGTTCATCGGAAGCAGAGTAGAGTCTGTGCTAGCCTTAGACCTCCAGGCTATACCTATAGCGACCTACTTCGCATCCCTCGTAAACACCGAGCTCTACTTCGTGGATGACAGGCCACTATGGCGAGACGGGATCCAAGTAACATACCGGAGCAGTAACAGTGACGGTAGGAACAGTATATGGATACCTAAAGGCGCGGCGAGGAGGAGGCTGAGCACAATACTGGTCGCGACAACGATACTTTCACACTCACCCACAAAAGAAATATTGAAGACTCTGCAGGAGAAGAAAGTGCAGGTCAGCGGCCTCTTCGCCCTAGTCTCTAAGAGCAACATATGGGCTACGCTAAGCGTGCCTCAAGGCTGTCGAAAGGTTCTCGTGAAGCTCTACACATAGATCCGCGTCTACTAGTATTGGAAGAGCCGGCGCCTCCTGCGGGTTATAAGCGTCGCAGCTAATAGTCCGGCGATTAGGACTAGGAGTGCTGGCAGGACGTAGGTAGATACCGGCTCGGCGAACAGCGTTGTGTATGTGACGGTGACTGTTTCAGACTTAGTTGCTGTGAGGTATGATGTTGCGGTAGATGTTACTGCTGTGGTTGTAGTCTGCACGGTGGTTGAAGTGGATGTGACGTAAACAGTGGACACCTGGGTCTGGGTTGTGAATATGGTCGTGGTCGTCTTTTCCGTGCTAGTAACCCTTTCGACGCTCGTGAGAGTGGTGGTGGCGATCTGGTAAGCGGTCGTTGTGGAGGTGGCGGTTATTGTCGTGGCGAGGGTTGTAGTCTGGGTTGCAGTGCTAGTCGTTGTGGTGGCGACTAGCAGCGTATCTGGACAAAACTTCGTATATAAGGCGTCGACGTCAGGTGAGGCCGTAGAGTCTAGGCTGGGTGAGAAGGGGGCTAGAGTGGGGGTTGGGCTGGAAACGACAGCGGCCGCGCTGGCTATCGAGGGGGTGGGAGAGCTTATAGTCATGGACACTGGGTTTGACTCGGCGTCAAGAGCCACGTAAAAGAGTGGCCAGTTAGTGTTCTGCCCAGCAGCATACACGCAGCCCGAACGGGCATAGGCTGAGGATGCCAGGTCTGTAAGGGGTCCGGCTGCAGCCACAGCAAACGCATGCGAAATAGCGCCGGTCCCCGACAAGGCTACCAGTAGGACGTCTGGTGAGCCGAGGAAGGAGGTCCAACCTGCGACGTAGACCAAGCCCGTATCTGTAACCGCGACTGCTCGTCCAGCTTCATTGCCGGAAGCGGTGCCGAGAACACGGATCCACTGGGCATTAAGGCTGGTGTCGAACTTGGCTACAAGAGCCTCCAGATTCCTGCCGGGGAAGAACGTCGAGCCTGCGATATACACGTCTCCACCTCTGACAGCTATGTGGATGCCCTCATCACTGTTAGCCGACGAGACGAGCCTTGTCCCGACGTGGTTTCCGGCAGGGTCGAACAAAGACAGGAAGGCGTTGGTGTCTCCCAGCGAGTCAACGGCTGTGCCGGCAACGTATAGCTTACCGCCTGAAAACTCGACTGCTCTAGCCACATCGCCTCCACTGGAGACCTTGAAGACCTTTGCCCAAACAGCGTCTAGGGATGAGTCTAGTTTTAGGATAAAGGCACCTAGCGTGGTCTGAGACCCAGCTATGTAGAAGTTGGGTGGGGATGAGGGCTCGACGGCGATTGATGAAGTCACCTCCTGCCCACCAAGATCGATGAGCTTTAAGACCTCTAGGTTGCAGTTAGCATCGAGCCTTGCGACCACAATGTTTGGCGGGTTGGAGCCGGCCGATGTATGCCCGGCCACGTAGAGTTTACCGCCATGTAGCCTTAGGGCCGATCCCTCCTCGCTGCCCCCAAGATCCACTGCAACGCTGCAGCGATGCGAGTTATCGGAGTTGAATATTGAGAGGTAGAGGTTTGGGGGGTTAGGGCCGTACGAGTTGGTTGAGCCGGTCATGTATATTGTGCCGTCGCTCCCAACCACTATTCCTTGAGCGACGTCAGCCCCTGCCCCTCCGTAGCTTCTCCGAAACGCCTCGAGGGACGCGGGAACGCTAGGCAGCGCAGCAACCATTAAGAATGCTAATGCCACGGCAAGCCCCACTAATCCGACGCGAAGCTTCATCGATTTGAGAGTGAGGGCCGCGTATGGCTTTTAACCTTTAGACGTAGCTCGCTTTCATGGAATATAATAGTACTAAACACGGCATATGGGTCTCCACATACCCGCTATCCAGTCCTCTTATACAGTAAGTAGGCGTTGAGTGCTAGGAGGCCTGCCGAGACGAGGGCTGGAATGAGGCCTAGACCCGAGGCTAGAGTGATCCCTAGGATCGCTACCGTGGGAGCCCACCCACAACAGATGTAGGTAGCTGACGCGAGGGCGGAGATCGCCGTCACCAGCCCGGCCCCAGCACCCCGCACCAGGCATGAGTAGAGGAGTCCACGACTCCAGAGCCTATACAGGAGAACTAGGTTAACGTAGACGAGCATGGCTATAAAGACGCCCAGAACCAGCACGAGGAGCCTGACGGCGAGCAAGGAGCTGTCCCAGAAGAGCTGGAGGCCCGGGCCACTGTAGCTAGCCGACTCGTAGAAGACCCAAACGACCCTCAGACCCTGGACAGTGAAACCTTGGTTCGCGGAGTATTGAATCGCGCCACTTAGATAGGAGAATAATGCGAGATAGAGTGTGGAAACGACAAGCGGGACTACGCGTCCCACTACCCGCCCACCGCCTCTTCGCTCCACCACGCTTCCAAACTGCTTCATAGCTATTGGGAGAGGATAAATTTTGCAGCTTCGAGATATTCTTCCTGAGGCATCTCGGCACTGAGGACGAAGCGTGCCACGTGCTCGCGATCGGCCACGTAGACAAAGCCGAGATGCGTGACGAAGTAGGGCTCTCCTCTCTTAGCGTAATCTTCCGGGTTTTTGATTGGGTTACCCTTAGCGTCCGTATACAACGGTGTAGCAGAGTACGCCTTCCAGACGGGCTCGAGCTCCTCGGGGCTGCCCGTCAGCATTATGATGCGCTCATCGAACCTCGCCACCCAAGCCCTGAGGATGTCGGGAGTGTCGCGCCACGGGTCCTGTGTGATGAATACGAATGCGATTCTATCGGCCTGAGGGCCGAGCTGCTTGATGGCGTAGGCCATCTTGTAGAGCACGAGGGGGCAGATGTCGGGGCAATTAGTATAGCCGAAGAAGAGAAAGACGGGCTTTCCCCTAACGTCGCTCAGCCTGAACTCTCTACCATACTGATCCGTGAGCTTGAAGTCTACGAGAGGTGTCGGGTTAAGCTCAATACGGGGTCTATAACGCGGCGTAGCTAAAAAGAACGCAACTAGCAGCGAGGAGACAACCACTACAGCAACAACCGACACTAGCGCCAGACGCTTCGTAAGACGCAACCGAGCAAAGATTCGCGACACCATATATAAACGTGATTCCATTACCGACGTGCGAGCCTATGTCATGCGCCGCGGCCCCACCGTTTAATTAGGAGCCAAAGTGTTGGAGAGTCGAGTGGGTATGCCTGGTCTGCCGGAGAGGATCGTCGCAGACCTGAAGCTGCGGGGAGACTCGGACGTCTTGATCTTCGGAGAGCCCGGTGAGGAGGTGGTATCGCGTATCGCCTCGGTGGTCGAAGGGCCTCAGAGGGTTGTGATCCTGTACCGCGGGCTTTCGCCACCCTCCTGGGCAAGGACATTCTCAGAGAAGGGGGTGCGGGTTCTGAGGAGCCATCTCTACGAGCATAACGACTTCCTAGCAACGTCCAGCTTCGACTCCATCCTAGCGGGCAACGTGCTTGACAAGGTGTTGGGGAAGAGCGAGCTCCTCGCCGAGACGTACAGGCTTCTCAAGCCGGGGGGGAGAACCGCCCTGATCCAGAAGCTCTGGCCTGCTAGCAGGCTGAGGAAGCCCGACCTCCTACGTCTCGTAGAGAGAGCCCGCTCATACAGCCTTGTACGTGGCGAGTTTAGGCTCATGCGGGCATACATCATACTGGAGAAAGAGCCGAGCAGTTAAGTTATATAAATGTGGTTAAGAGTGAATACGAATTCTATGTTTCTGGTTTCGGGTATCCGTATATTGTTGTTTGTCCTTTTCCCATGAATATTACCTCGTTTCCCCACAGGTCTAATTGTATTGGTATGTTTACGTGTTC
>JAVVGN010000055.1:0-12679 GCA_032249095.1 Candidatus Caldarchaeales archaeon
GACCATAACCAACCAATAAGCAAACTCAAGCCATAACATCAACAAACTCTCTCTACACTACGCTTGGGCCGCTTTGTGGTGGTTAGCTGTCTATGGCGTGTGAAATCGAGTCCGGCGCCACCCCCGGGATAATGGTATCGTTCAACGTAAAGATTTATCCGTAGGCCATTTATTGATTATCAACGCTTGACGGTAGAAAAGGTGGAGGTAGAGAAGCCAGTCACTCTTCAATACGGCTTTACCTGGAGAGCTCTCTTGGCGCTTCTCACGGCGGCCGTCCTATTCATACCTGTCTCACTATATCTGAACCTGTTGTCCGGGGCGCTTTCTCCAGCTATAGCCGTGACAGTCATAGCGATCCTATTTGCAGAGCTCACACGATTCTTCGGCACACCGCTAACAAAGCAGGAGCTTTTCGTCATCTATAGCGGCGTCGCGGTAATGGCATCAACACTACCCCCATACTACTGGCTCGTTTACAGGATATTCTACGTCACCACGCCGATAACCCAGTATTTCCTGATCGATGGTGTCCCCATTAACCAGCTAGTACCAACATGGCTGGCCCCACCAATCGGATCACCCGTGTATGAGCTGAGAACTCTCCTACACCCCGACTGGCTCGCAGCCCTGGCCGTAACAGTACTGAGCTTCTCGTTCTTTGCGATGGCGGAGATTGGCCTCGCCATAATGTTCACCTACATTTTCGTGCGAGAGGAGAGACTCCCGTATCCCCTTGCCCAAGTTGAGGCTTCATTGATAAATGTCTTGATAGAGAGGAAGGAGAGTGATCTATCGATATACATCCTCGGACTAGTGGCCGGCGTGATATATGCCTTCATGACGTATGCCGGCTACCTTTTCGGGGTCCCACTTCTACCTTTACCTTGGTTCGACTTCGTTTGGCTCACAGAGAAATATATCCCAGGCGCGCTCATAGGCGTAGCTACAGACCCATTCACGCTCGGCCTCGGTATGGTGCTCCCATTGAAGGTGGCGGGCGCCACACTCGTAGGATCCCTAGCAATTTGGGTAGTGACAAATACAATATTTACGTCAAATCCAAATTTCTTCCCACTCTGGTACTCGGAGTATTATCGGGGGATGACGATAGGGGCCATTTACCAAAGAACCTTCCAGAGAATATGGATTAGCCCTCAGTTCGGATTTATCCTAGGCATAGCGCTGGCCCTCATAATATCTTATAGGAGGACGTTCGCGAAGAGTATCAGGATCTTCATACGTGCCATTGCCCGGCCGCAGGAAAGTGAGCTGCCACTTAGGTTCGCGCTAACCCTATTCTTGGTGTCCTCGTTGGGCTCGGTCGCTCTCTTCGCAGTACTGGTCCCAGGGTTCGAACTCTGGGTGGCTGTACTGACGTCGTTAGGGCTTAGCTTCTTCATAGCCATGGTTGCTGCACGCTCCTTGGGGGAGGTGGGTTACTTCCCACCAATACCTTGGCCATGGCAGGTGATAGTCTACTTCACTCCCTACAAGGGTTACTCCGGCTGGGTGTACTCGCCCTACATTAACCTCGGCTACACGGGATATCTCTCTCAGCTTGGGAAAGTAAGCTATCTTACAGAGACTCGTCCCACACATTATTTCTTAAGCGTCGCTATTGCCTTCTCCCTGATCGGGGTCGTAGGCCTCCTAGCGATGGACTTTTTCTGGCGGCTGTCGTCAATCCCGTCCAACGTGTATCCCTTCACCATGATCTACTGGCCTATATACGCGACTAACGACAGTTTATTCGCCACGAGGCAGATAAGCGTGATCCCTGAGCACATAGGGGTTGGAGCTCTCGCTACGTTAGCCCTGGTTGCTTTAGAAATCGTGACGAGGAGACTACCATTTGCGCTGCCAACCTTCCCAGTGGCTCTAGGCTTCTTCATAATACCGCCTTACGCCTTTACAATACTCATCGGATCAATAATAGCGAATCTAATCATCGCTAGGTCATTTGGGAAGCAGAGGTGGAATACCTCTAAGAACTTCTTCATAGCCGGATTCTTCTCAGGGCTAGGGATAACTGTGGGTCTGAGCATCTCGTTTACGTTGTTGTCGAAGGCGTCTTGGATATGGCCATGGTGACAAGAAAAATATATCTATAAGAGATGAGGGAGATGGTCGGTGTGAAGCTATCAATACAGGACAACCTTGTTCCAGGCACGACTCTTTCGGAAAAGCTGGAATTGCTGGAGAGACTGGATTTTTCGGGAATTGAGCTGTGGGGCCGTCCTCTGCTTGGAGAAAAGTTGCATGAGTATAGGGAGACGTTCCCATCTTACAGGGTCAAACCTTCCGTTATCTGTGCAGGCTACAGTGGCGACCTACTCAGCCCAGATAAGTCGGCGCGCTATGAAGCCATCAATGGTATTAGCACCAGGTTAGAGTGGGCACACACGCTAGGTGCGATAGGCGTAATATTCGTTCCAACTTTCGGTGGCCCCAAGCTTCCCGACCTCGATCCACTCTACCCAAGTGTGTTGGAGCTGGAGAAGAGGCTGCTCATATCGGAGTGTAAAATCCTCTCGAAAAAGGGAGAAGAGCTCGGAGTATATGCTATCTTGGAGCCCCTCAACCGTTATGAAACCCATCTGATCAACAGGTTGGAGCAGGCCGTCGAGATATTGGAGGAGGTTGGCTCTGAAGGCCTCAAGATGATGGCTGATTTCTTCCACATGAACATAGAGGAAAGCGATATCGCCCAAGCCCTCCTCAAAGCATCTAAACACATAGTGCACGTGCATTTAGCTGACAGCAACAGGCTCATTCCGGGTAAGGGTCACACGGACTTCTCCCCAATCAGGCAGCTACTGAAAAACGGATACGACAAGTTCTTCTCCCTCGAATGTAGAATCCCCGGCGACCCAGTCGCAGAGCTCAGAGAATTCACGCGATATATTCGTAGGTTTGCCTCAGGGTGATGCGGTAAATGTCTAGGGTATCCCTCGTCCTAATAGGTTGCGGCGGAATATCTAACCTGCATGCCCGAAACCTCGAAGCCCTTCGGGAGACTGTCAAAGTCGTGGGGTGCGTCGACATAGTGAGGGAGCGGGCCGACGATTTCGCTAGGCGGTTTGGATGCGCCGCATATACGGACCCAGTAGAGGCCGTCAAGAAGCTGCGGCCGGACGCTGTCCTGATAGCCGTCCCACCGAACGCGCATGGCTTCGAGGAGGCCATCCTCGACTACAATGTCCATATCTTTGTGGAGAAACCTGTGGCACGTGATCTGGAAGTAGCTAAGAGGATATTGTCGAAGATAGAGGCGGCAGGCGTAATCAACAGTGTAGGCTACATGTGGCGTTATCTAGACGTTGTCCAACAGGCTAAGATAGAGATTGGAAGCCCGGACAGGATAGGGATGATTTATGGGCAATACGTGTGGTCTGCCAACTTTCCGCCAGGGCATTGGTGGCTCAGGAAATCTGCAAGCGGCGGCCAGATAATCGAGCAGGTAACACACACCTTCGACCTCATCAGGTATTTCGCGGGGGACGCCTACTCAGTCTATGCGAGGCTGGAGCGACGACTCTCGGAGGACCCGAGCATTGACATTGAGGATTCGTCCGTTGTCAGCATCAGGTTCAGGAGCGGTGTTCCAGCCACGGTCGTCGCTACTTGGAAGGGTACAAATACGATGCAGGATACTTTTGTTAGAATATTTGCGAGGGGTCTCGTGGTAGATCTAGTGGGTCATCAGAGAAAAGCCATCTTCTATAGGAATAACAGGGTAGAGGATGTGAGAAGCGCGGTGGATCCGTATCTCGAGGAGTTGAGGGTATTCTTAAACGCGGTCCAGACAGGAGACTCGAGCAGAATACTCTCCCCCTACCGCGACGCATGCAAGACGCTGGAGCTGACGATCCTAGCAAACAAGTCTCACGAGAGGGGGGAGGTGGTCTTTTGCGAGTAAGGCCGGCGTAAGCAGGGGCTACGCGTCCATTTTCCTCGCTATACTAGTACTGTATTGGTCGTTTAACAGTGGTGTGTGGGGTCAAGCTGGGCCGTCTGCTCAGCTATTGCCGGAGGGCAAACCGTACTTTGTGGATGTTTCGCGGGAGTATGGGCTAACCGAGCTGATGGTGAAGGACGCTGATATAGCCTGGGTGGTCGGGGGAGGGGCCTGTTGGGGAGACTATGACGGTGATGGCGACCTCGACTTGTATGTCGTGGGATGGCGGGCCCCTGGGAGACTCTATCGAAACGAGGGAGCTATTTTTAGAGATGTCACAGAGGAGTCTGGGCTCCTGACCGATAAAACGAGGGATATGCTGGGAATGTCATGCACTTGGGTAGACTATGACAACAGCGGTCTCCCTTCTCTATTCCTAACTCTGTACGAATCCCCCTATGGAAACATATTATTCAAGAATATTAATGGGCGGTCCTTCAGGGACGTTACAGAGTTTGCAGGGCTGGCGGGAAAGCCTGGAAAAATAGCGGCAGGGGCTGCGTGGGCCGACATCAATAGAGATGGCTGCATAGACCTCTACGTGGGATACTATGTCAACTTAAGATCCGTTCAATCGGGGCAGATATTTGGGAAAGGAGATGGAAATCTTCTCTACATTAACAACTGTGACGGAACCTTTAGGGAAGTGAGCAAGCAATACGGCGTCGAGGACTTCGGATACACATTCCAGCCACTATTCCTAGACTACGACAATGATGGTTATCAAGACCTCTTCCTAGCAAATGACTTCGGCCTAACGAGACTATACAGGAACATTGGTGGCACAAGGTTCGAGCTTGTATCGCAGCATAATGGCGTTGAGAGGGCTGGACAGTGGATGGGCGTGGCTGCGGGCGATCTCGACCTTGACGGCCTCTGGGACATTATCGTTACCAACTACGATGAGAATCTATTGCTGAAGAATACGGGGAGCTATTTTGTCGACGTAGCGTCGAGGGTGAGGCTCAGCGACCCGTACCAAGTCGGCTGGGGAGTATGCATACTGGACGTCGACAATGACGGTAAGCAGGATGTCTTCATCGCCAACGGCAAAATAGGCGTGAGGACCGATAGACCGACAAAACAGTATAACCGGCTCTTCTACAACCTAGGCCCATTCTTCCTCGACGCAACATGGCCTGCGGGGTTGGCTAGCCATGGGAATGCGAGGGGCCTGGCATGCGCCGACTATGACCAAGACGGTGGAGTGGACATTCTAGTCTATGATCTCAATCGCCCTCCCATACTCTATAAGAACCAGGTGGCGAGTAAATCTGCCGGGACATGGGTGCAGGTTAGGCTGGAGGGGTCTACCTGGCTCTGCGCCCTCTGCGCATACAGGTCTACTAGAGAAGCGGTGGGTGCGGTGGTCGAGGTAGAGGTGCATGGTAGGATCTATAAACAGCAGGTTGTGAAAGGGTCCTCCTATCTCTCAGACAATGGGCCATGGCTCTACTTCGGGTTAGGGAGCGCAGGGAGCATCGACAGACTCACCGTGTTTTGGCCAAGCGGCATAATAGAGGAGTATAGAGATCTCCCTGTGAACAGTGTTATTAGAGTAGTCGAGACTGGTGGATGCTTTGTACAAAGTGTTGGTGGCGTAGTTCATGGAAAGTAAAGTATCCCTGACCACAATATCCTGGCGCTTTTTACTGGAGAACGATGTCGCGCGAGTAGTCGCTCTTGCGGCCTTCGTCTCGCAGTCGCTCCACATGGTTGAGCACTCGGCACAGATGTACCAACACGTAGTGCTCGGACTACCGCCACAACTGTCGAACGGCTTGCTTTTCTTCTTAGACCTCGAATGGAATCACTTCCTCTTCAACGCACTATATTTCGCTCTGTTGGCGGTTCTCTATGGTTTGTTGGGGATCAGGTCTCTCCAAAAGCTGAGACAAGCTACCGGCACATTCTATGCGCTTCTAGTAGGATTATACGTCCAAGCATTTCACGTTGCTGAACACACATACCGGCTCTACCAATTCATAACTAGTGGCTGTACGCCCTGCAGAGGCATCATAGGCGGCTTCTTCAACATGGTTCACCTACACTTCATATTGAACACCATTGCATACATTCCCATCGTACTGATAGTGGTCAAGAGCGGGCTGCTCAAACAGTACCTAGGGTCCCGTGGAGAGGGCGAGCCTGCCGAAAAAGCCCGCTTTCAGCTGTACACTACGCCCCTAATTTTGTCGGTGATAGTCGTATATTCATATTTCCTGGGGTATGGGATCGATCTATACGTCCTAGGCTCACTGCTCTTCACCTCTATGGGGGTTGCCCTCTTCCTATCTATAAAGGAGGGCTTTTTGGAAGAGCAGGTAGCCAGATCAGTTACTGTCGCGCTCATTGCAGCCCTAACGGTCAACACGAGCTACTTGAGCGCGGTCTTCCTAGCCGTGGCATCCATAGTCGCCTCCCAGATCATACGGGAAAACAATAGGCCCGGCCTAAATAACATAGCCATAACCATGACGCTGATCATGCTGCTCTCCTCCCCCTCACTCATAAACTCGAGGTGGGGGAACTACGGATACTTCACCCTCTTCACATTTATGTTCATAGCGGGGATAGCCAGCACCGCGGTGACTAAAACATTGTCAACCGCCGCTTCATTCCTCCTGACTTGGGTACCTCTCTACACTCTGATCCAGTTTCTAAGGCTTCAAGTCGAGGGGTCAGAGACAGTGTTGCTCCTCCTCTCAACGGGCCTAAAGGCCTTGACGAACCCCTTCCTACTAGTCGTTGCATTTTATGTTGCGGCAATGCCTAGGACTGTGCCAGCTCGTAAGCTTAAGCAACTACTCTATGGTACATTCTCCGCGCTGGCCGGTCTATTGTTCACGGCCATATTGCCTGTAGATATTGCAGCACTCGCGGGAATATCATTAGCGAATGTATCGCTTGTTGCTCTAAATCTCTTATCTATTAAGCAGCACTCCTCTCCTTTCCTTCTTCTCCCTCGCCAATTTCTATCTCTCCTACCCTTACCCTTACAGCGCCCCTCTCCTCGACCCTCTCGATCCTCCCGTCCCTTATCCAAAAAATCCGATCTGAAACATCGATCATCTTGAGGTCATGTGTCGCGGCTATCACGGTGACTTTCCTCTCGCTATTCAGCTGCTTCAGAAGGTCTATGATCTGTCTGCCGGTCCTCAGGTCGAGGTTGCCTGTCGGCTCGTCCGCAAGCACAATGCTGGGGTCGTTAGCTAGGGCGCGAGCGATTGCTACCCTCTGTTGTTGCCCCCCTGACAACTCCATGGGGCGGTGATGCAGCCTGTCACCCAGCCCCACCAGCTCGAGGAGCTCTTTCGCCTTCTTTATTCTCTCCTCGCGCGAGACACCCGCAAAGATCATGGGGAGCATAACGTTTTCAAGGGCTGTAAGTGTTGGGATTAGATTGAACGTCTGGAAGATATACCCTATTTTCCTGTTTCTGAGCCAGGCTAGCTCGTAAGAGTCGAGCTTAGAGATATCCACACCGTCCACGTATACAGTTCCCTCCGTAGGCTTATCTAGGCCACCGATCATGTTGAAGAGTGTTGTCTTGCCAGAGCCTGATGGGCCCATGATTGAGATGTACTCCCCCCTGAAGATCTTGAGGTCTATGCCGTTCAACGCAGTAACGTCAACCTTGCCTAGTTTGTAGATCTTCTTGAGACCCTCTGTCTCGACGACTACCTCCCTCATCTCAAGGATCAGGTATTACAGACGCTTAAATATTTTTACTAAGGGCCGCAATATGCGGCGACTCCACCTTAGAGTTTCCTCTGCATCTAGCGAGAACAGAATGCCCCCCTCAACCAGCTCCTCCCAACTTAGCTTACCCAGCATGACCATGACCTCAGACGGAAGTAGAAGAGGCTTACCAAACCTTGCCTGATCCTCGATGCTTAGTCTCGGACAAGCTGTGTTAACGTATGCATCGAAGCTGAAGTCAGCTAGTTCTTCGGACACGACCTCATCGGTTATCAAGATATGTGCAAAGTACCCTGCAGCCTCAAGGAGGGTCTTTAACCTGTTAGCGAGACCCAACATCATCTGCCCCGGCTTCCTACTAACTATTATTCCGATCTTGCGGGCTTTGCGGGCTTTCTCAATCAGGCCATAGCGGGTGCTCAACACCTGTCTCGCCCTCTCGGTAACCCACTTTACTCCACCGCCAAGAGGGTCAACAGCGAGTGTGGGATTAACTGATATCAATGCTATACCTAGTGCATGGAACACAGAGCCAACGACTAAAAAGCAGTCGACGTCTCCCTCGATCGACTTTAGCGTTGAGTAGTCGCATCCCAATACTTGCCCCCTGTGGGCAAGGTGTCCACTTGGAGCACCTACATGTACTTTGAATCCTAGGCTCTCCAGGTCTGCGGCGAACTGGTCGAGATGATTTAGCCACTGTACGCTCATCCCTAGCCCAATACTCTTATATCCACTGAGCTCCTCGGATATTTTCTCCAAAAGGCTGCGGAGGGGCTTGTAGTCCCTGTAGCGGGCCTCTATGTAGAGCACAGGGAGCTCAGAGTTGGAGAGGAATGGAGCATGCCCAAGATGTATAATGGCTTGCGCCCCTAGGCGCTTTGCCTCCTCTATCGCTAAGTCGCACCCGCCCCAGGTTGGTGATGAGGAGATGAATGGCTGAACACCTATTCTATAGATCTCCTCTGCGAGGGACTCGAGAAATCTTCTCAAACCCAGGGGGCCCTGAAGTAAGACGGCCCTAGGCCGAGTCTTGGCGAGCCATTCCATCACGGCTTGCCGGTCGATCTCTACGTCCATGCCGCCTCACAACGCCTGCAAACCTGCTCAGATAACCTCGGGTGTCCTCACAAAGTCAGTTCTCGGCAATATCATCATCGCCGAAAAACTTCTAGGATGGTGCCTATTATCTTTATCCATTCCCGGCAGTTGCTAACAGCTCAACTTTCAACCACGCGTGCAGGGGTCTTGAGTCCTTGGAACTGTGGGAAAACCTTTAAGACCCTTCTATAGATGGCGTACGCCGGCAGCACTGTCAGGAAGACGTGAAGTATATTAAAAACGGAGGTGAAGACGACCATCACGGTAGCCAAGGTTAGGTCGTCCTCCACCGTTATGCCGATACTGCCCAGGACCTTCTGAGAAAAAGGCAGGTACGTGCTTGGGAAGAGGTAATAGTATAACACAAAGGTGGCTGCCGCCATTACGAGGGTTCGGAACATGAGAGAGAAGGCCAAGCCATTTATGAGTAGACTCCCGCGTCCGAGCCTTACAGCCGCCTCAAGCCCCAAGATGGTCGTCAGAACAGCTAGTAGCTTCATGGTGGGCCCGACTAGGGCGTGGAATGGAAGTCCAAGGTTGAGGGCAACCCAGTGTGCTACGGTTGCGAGGAGGCCGCCGTAGAACCCAAACAAAAGATACGCTAAGACGTCCGGAATCTCGGCAAAATCAAAGGAGAGGAACGGCAGTAGCGGGAAACTGAAGCGGAGTCTCAGGAGAGATAGGGCGTAGGCGATGGCAGCCAACACCGCGACGCCCGCAAGCCAGCCACTATTCAGCTTTCTCACGTCTTATATGGTGGTAGCTGTTACTTATAAAGTGTGAATTTAGAATTCCAAAAATATGATAATAACTACTCGTCTAATGTATATTTTCTTCGCCTTCTTTTATTATATTCATCTCATAAAGAGGTCTAATTATTTGCTCTATGGAGAATCCCCTCCGCAGTGTTACGACTCTACTCCGGCCCACCTCGTAGATTGTAATTAATCCGGCCTTCCTCATCAGATCTACATGGCGGTAAATTGCCGAATAGCGCTTCTTCAACATTCTGGAGAAAGCCTTGATGTGGAGGGGGCGGTCGCTCTGGCTCGCCATTATAAGGATTCTCAGGCGAGTCTCGTTGGCTAATGCGCGAAAGACGCGGGTTAAGCTCCTATATTCCTGATCTGTGAGCATATTACCATCGAATTATGTACCATTAAAAACCTTTTTCACCATCACGCTCCATAGTAGCTACTCAATTTTCTTTAAGTCCTTTCGAGAGCCTTTGAACGAAATGTCCGCCGCTTTTACGGTCCGCCGCGTCGCGATCGGTGCCGTATTTGGTGGCCTAGCATTTACCATGGGTTTTTTGCCTCTCAGCTTCCCATTCCCGCCAATACCCTACCTTAAGTTCGACTTGGCCGAGATTCCCGCCTTTTTAGCCGCGATGGTTTTCGGCCCGTCTCTTGGGCTAGTAGCGGCGTTCAGCCACTTCATCTCCCTCCTATTTTTCGGGGAGTGGTCTCCCATTGGCCCTCTCATGAAGTTCTTGGCGGTTGCCTCTAGCTTGGCGGGTTTCTGGCTCGTCTCTAAACTGGTTACCGGAAGGGGCATACTTGTCTGCTCGTTCGGCCTTGGCGTCTCGTCTATCCTAATGAGAGTCGTAGTTATGACGGTCACGAATTACATCGTCTTGGTTGTTTTGCTGCCCGATGCTTTAGAGTATGGGGCCTCGACTCTGAGCATGATGACGGGCCTATCTATGAATAGTTTTGAGGAGAAACTCTCCCTAGTTCTCCTCTTCACAGCGCTATACAACGGGCTCCACATACCAGTCTCGATGATACCTTCATACATCGTTGCGAAGTCTATTTCGCCAGTCTCAATCAGGCTCGGCGCAGATTATCCATGGATAGTGCGGATCGCTAGGGCAAATGGTAGGCGGTTCTCCTCTACATAACCCCCGCTCCTCTACTGCTCCTAGTAATCCTCTCTAGAGCTCGTGCGGCCTTAATCTGCTCGATCTCTTCGTCTAACAGTGCATAGTCGAGTGTTATGCCGAGGATTGTGGAGAGGACCTCCAGTACCGCCTTAGCTGCAGCGGGCTGCCTCATGCGGGGATCACCTATCTCTCCTAGAAGACAGGAGCCTACGAGTCCTCTCTCCATCGCGAGTCCAAGGAGCAGTCCATTGAACCCTGTTATGTATCCCTCAGAGTCGAGTGGGGATGATCCTGCGTGTTTAAGCCTATCCTCTAAAGCCTGCGTTGTGGTGGCGTAGTATACGCGCGGGGACTCGATGAAATCGTCGCCATAGTGCGCGGCCCCAAGGGTGTAGACCTCCTCGACCCCTAGCGACTGGGATAAATCAAGCACAGCGTCGCAAAGCTCGTAGAGCTCCGTGGATCCTGATGGCTGGTGCGTGCCCGTCATGGCAATGAGGTCGAGTCCGTCTCTGAAGTAAAGTGTAAATCTTCCGCGTTCGAATTCGATCCGCCCACCTTTATGAACCACGAAGGGCGGCCAGTTGTCGATGAGCGTAGCGAAAGGCTCAAGCCTGAGAGAGCGGATAAGATGCTCCATCGCTATGCCAGCAACATTACCCATGTCTGGGAGGCCTGCGACAAGCCTCTTAACGCGGGGAGGAGTCCTCTCGACCCTAAACCGCATGGTTAACTCCTAGGTACTGACAAGTTTAAGTTAAGCTTTTTGGGATCGGTCTCTAGTGTGACAAAGCGGGACGGGTCGAGGCCGCTATCATAGGCGAGCGAGCCATTCCGATAAACTATTATGCGGAAGATAGTGATCCTCTCGTATCCTACGTTTCTAAACCTTGCCACCCCGTATCCAGCCTCCTCAGGGATCCTCCAGTCGGGGAAGTACACGTAGTCAGCCCCCAGCATCGACCTGAGGACGAGGCTATCCTTGTTGAGGCTCTGGACAGCCTCCTGCCTCCCGATAGACGAGTAGGAGGAGAGGAGTCCGAGCATGCCAAGCCCTATTGCGACGACCACAGAGAGCGTCATCGCTGTAGAGACAACGTCTGAGTCGCCCCTACGCGGCCCACGCCTCTGCGGCCTGACGGTTATAGATGTGGAGTCGCTGTCCGAGGGGTATGCCAGGCCGGATTCCTGGCCAGTCCCTGCGCTTGAGAGGGCGGGGATTGTGATGATATTCCTTACTCCATAGGTATACATGAGAAAAGGGAGAGAAGGGGGCTTGGCTGGCCATCCGTGCAGCATCTGGGAAACCCTGTAGGAGGCCGGACGTCAATATATCCGTCACAGCACCCAATTGTGGGGTGCGCATCATATAAGTAGTCATACCGGCCTCTGGGTTTTATCCCTGCGCCGGCATGGCCAGCATCGCGAGGGCTTCCCGCCTATATATCCCCCAGACCCTCACGAGCACTTCTTTCTCCATCTTCATGGTTATTTGACGCGTTCTGATGTTGTTTGCTGAAGCCGTCAGCCTCTGTAAAGCACGTCTCAAGTGCCCGCTATAGATCTTCCTTCCACCACGAATCGGTGTAAACAGCCCTAATAAGTTACTCATCTTCCTGAACCCCTCGGATGGATCTATGTACGTTATCAGCTCGGCCAGAGCCTCCTGAACCTAAATATTCCCACGAACACCCATCTCACCAACTAGCCTTATAGGCCGGATACCTCCTACCAGCCTCCCCAGTAATCATCCTAGCCATCTCCTCCAACTGCTTCTCTATCGAGGAGATTGCTGGCTTCAGAACCTCCTTCTCAGCATCAGACAAAGCCCTGTATTTATTCAATAGTTGCTGATGAGTCTTCATAAGAGGCCTATAGACCAATACCATCCTCCGCATAACTAGGAAGTCCTCAGTAACTCTTCTGAACCACCTCTCCTCAATGCTCATCAATGCCTTTATGTCTCCCCTAGCGCTCTTCGGCAACTTATGCTCCTGCGCACCTTCTCAATCAACGTAAGCCTCCTGAGA
>JAVVGN010000056.1:0-12331 GCA_032249095.1 Candidatus Caldarchaeales archaeon
AGGGGGAGGACGAATTCCCCTTTAAGGTAGAGGGTATATGTGGAATAACCTCCTCTGAAGACAAAGGACGCAAAGGTGTTATCGTCACCGTCTGAAATGTAGGAGAGGTTGCTGAATGAGTTGAGGTTAGTTGTGCCTTCATTCACGATTGTGACGGTGCTTGGGTAAGCGACCTCGAGGTAGGGCTTGGTGTCGTCGGGAGTTAACACTATCACTTCTCCCACATACCAACCTGAGGACGAGTTGTTCGTAAGCCGCCAACCCCTTATTGGTCTATTGACCCACCAATAAGGTTTATTGTATGCTTGGGATACATTCGAGACTGTAATGTAGGAAGGTAAGGAGTAATAGGACGACCCGTTCTCTGTAATGGAAAGTGTTGCACTTGTTAAATTGATTTGTCCTGACCAATCGGCTTGGGGAATTACAATGATAGCGTAGACGTGTTTTGTGGTTGCGTAGCTGACAGAAAGGGTGCTTCCTGCGCCAAGGTATATGTAGGTTCGAGTATCGTTATCCACGAGTGCACTTGGTAAACCTTCCGTATCTCTTTTAGGAAACCGCAGCTGCGGCACTTTTCACTCCCTCCTACGCAATTACAGGCTCACTGATAAACGCGAGCCGCCATACCTTGTTTGGATTTTTCGCTGCGAAAATGTCTTTCTTCCACTCCAGAATAGATTTTGGCACTTTGACGCGGACCCAGTGTTGCCCTTCAATATAAGCTCCTGCTGGCAGCTCATACCAATCCGAACCGTTCAGCGAGGTTTCCCAAATTTCCCAGTTCGTAACCCGCTCCTTCGTTGACGCCACTATTTCTTTCAGGTTGCTGTCTTGGGTAGCGACAATAGCAAGGCTCCAGTGTTGCCTGTCGTATAATGCGGTAGTTTTGGCGACAAAAATTGCGTATTTCTCGTCGGTCGAAATTGTCTCAATTGCGGGCGCTGAGGCGAAGTATTTGGAAAAGAATTGTGGGTGAATGATTTGCAACAGTGCGATTTTACCTTCGTAAGTTACGAGGGCATACCAGCAGCCTCGCTCAAAATGAAAGGTTGGCGGCGAAATTGTTGCAAAATCGGGAGTTATAGTGCCGAACCCCACCCCGGTAGGCGTGAGTGCACAGAGGTAAAATCTTCCAAGAGCTAAATCAGCGAAAATGAGGGCGTCTTGCAATACTGCATAGGCTCCGCTATAGCCAGATACCCACTCTTGGGCGCGGGTTGTCATCAAGACGCCCAGATTTATGGGGGAGAGGTGCTTGAGGCTGTAGCCGCGTGTAAGGACATTCGTTTCAGGCGGGGTATTTATGCCGCTCAGTGTCGCTTGTTTGATATAAATCCAACTGGTGTCGTCTTTCACCCAGTCCAGCAGGCGGAAGTCGAAAGAGGAGCTGAAGTTCCATGTGGAGATATTCCATATGAAGGTGTCGTAGCCGCAGAATTGCGGGCCGAGCGCTGGGGTAAATGTTCCCGTTCTCATGTTCGCTGGGAGGTCTAAACCTTCTACGGTTGTTTTCGTAGTCCCGTCGCTGTAAACCAATGTGGGGGGCGACCCTGCGCTTATGCCGTATGGTTGTCTGGAGAATATAATGAGTGGTCTTGTCAATTCGCTTGCATTTTGGAATGGAATTTTATATCGGGGGATAGTAATTGCTGGAAAGTCGTTGTCCCAAGAGAATATTCTTACGTCCATTGTTGTCCCTACGACACATGCGAAGGTCGCGTCGTCGGCGTAGCCGACTGTTACCTCGTTGACTTGTCCCATGGTATAAATTTCTCCCAAGTATTGGGGCGGCAGATTTTGGCTTATTGTCGGGGTCAGCTCGGCGAAGTGCACATAGGTGAGTCTATCATGGGCTAGAAAGGCTCGCCGACCGTCAGAGGATACGAAAGACAGGGGTCGTCCATAGATCTCAATGTTTCTCATAGCGTAGTTCCACGAGGGAAATATCAATTCTGAAAGGAGACCTGTTACCCAATCCCATTTCCACACATAGAGGTCGCCGATGTTCGTGACGGCGCAGAAATAAATTCCGCGATAATCTCCGCTGCTGATAACTATAGGTTGAAAGGGATTTATTGGGTTTTTGGTTGAGCCTAAATCCTTTTGCCAAATTGGCATTACCAGTGTGTCGTCATAATACACATAGTTCCACAAGTAGCCCATTATCCAACCGACCCTCCTTACGAGTAACCTTCGAAGGTAATTGTGACTGTGTAGGTGCTATACTTCTCCGCCTGCGGGCTCGCAGCGATTTTCAGCCAGAAAGTCAGTGGCTCGTTGGGCTCAAAGAACGGCTTATTTATCTCAGCCCCGCTGACTTCGTTAGCCCAGTTGGAAATACCTTGCGGTGCTGTTTCCGAGTTCCTAACAAAGTTATCGGGATTGTTGTCGTAGGCTAAGCTCACGCTAATTTCTGGACGGTTACACTCGACTTTAATTTTCCACTTGTAGAACGGAACGGTATCGATATTTTCCACGAAAAACTTGCGATAGTAGGTTGAAGAAGTCGAAATCGGGACGACGATTACTGGCAAATACTCTTTATAGTCGTCTGCTGACAAGTCCCCGTCACTGCTCCCGCCAATTCCGAACCTGATATGCCTAGCGGCGGTAAACTTAATGAGTGCTTCAGGCACTAAGCAACACCCCCTCAGCGACTATGCGGACTGCAGTGAAAATCGTCGGCTGAACGAGCGGCGGGATTTTTAAGATAAGCCAAATCGGGACAGCCTCATTAGCCCGTAACCTTCCAACTTCAATTCCTTTAGCGTAGCTATTGTAGTCCGAATTATCCAGCGGAATTTTGTGAAGGTATACTTCGCTTGGTAGCGAATTTTCGTTACTTGGCGCATTCGTTGGTGGAATTTGCCTATCCCATTGAATTCCGACGAGCAATACTTCCCGCACACTTTCATTTGCTGCTCGCTTGTCGCCGAAGTCTGGGTCTTGCGGATAAACTACCCATAGTCTTACATGGGCTACGCTCCTATCGTAATCGTTCCGAAGGTAGACGAGTCTCGTTAAATACCCGCCGTCAATTAGCAGGTCTTCGCTCAGGATTGGCGGAAAGACATTATAAAGGAAGCCCGAAATAATTTCTTCAGTCGAAACCCCGCCATAATAATTCCCCGTGCTTTTGAACCATTTTAGTCTCGTCGGGCGGATAATCTCAGGCAATTCTCAATCCCCCCTTAAACTTCGAAGGCTCGCAGAACGATAAAGAACTCGTGCCTACCGGAAGGGTCTGTCGGGTTGACCACCAGTCGAACTTTGAACGGGAATATCTTGGCTTCCGTTGACGCGTCGAAAATTGTGCCCTCTTTCGAGATAATGATTGGGTTAGGGATAAAGGTTCCGCTCTCGCTGTCATAAACATATGCTTGCTCCCAAGTGCCCGTGTTGGGGTTGAAGACCTGAAAGCCGTCCAGCACTGCTGAAGGCGGCTGGTCAGTTCCGATTTGGGCGGGATAGCATTGTAGGTCGACCATTTGCCCGCCGCTAACGACCGCAAAGAACATTTTCCCTTTCGGGCCTGGTGTTATCGTGTCGGTTGTGCCGAGCACACCCGTTCCGAGATACATGTAATCGAACCCGCCTTGCCCATCATTTCCCTGTGCGCCCCGCTCGTAGGAAACTTCGTCGTCCGGTGTCCCTGTTACAGGCTCACCGTTCAGCGTGATAGTGTCTGGCGATATCGGCTGGTTATTGCTATCGAGAAGGCGCTTGTAAATTTTGATAGTCAGAGCCATATTTTCTCACCCGAAGTAGATTTTAAGTGCAAGGTGGGTTAAAATCAAAGTCGGTGACCGCCATGATTTGGAGCATTAGCGTCTCCGTCCCGAGGCGTTATGAAAATGACTTTGAGCGCTTTTCGCTTAGACCCTTTACCCTTCGAAGTGACACTATCCGCTACGCTGTGCGGGGTCAGTTCAAGCTGAAAGACCCGTTCGCCCACTATGGGTTTCAAAGTGAAGGTTATTTTGGCTGGGGAGTAAAAGGCGGCCCTTATTTCAAAGGCACTGTTTTCCAATACCTGCGAGCGTTCGGGATTTTCGAGGACAGCTTAAACAATCGTCTTTACATTATCGACCCTTTCAACATGTTTTCTTACGGCTGGTATATCGAGGAGCCTTACCCGCGAGGTCAAGCGGGGGCGCACATAATGCACGGGGCTCTAAGGACTTCGGCTTTCATGAGCAACCCTTACGGTCGGGGTGTAGACGTTTGCTTCAATCACGACCGCGGTAATGACCCGACATATTTCCCGCCGCCCTCGTCAGCTTTCTTCGAAGACGCTAACTCTTTCGTTTACACGGGCAATCCCGACGACCCGCGCATAACCTGCCCGGCTCTTATCCGCTCAGACTGGTGGGAGCGTCTCCGCTTTTACCTCCGTATCTTCGATACAGTCTATATCCTCAAACCTACTGAATATGCCCGCCGCTGCTATTATCGGCTTATCGAGGACGAGCTCCCCGCGAAGCTCACCGCAATTCTTACTGCGGAGGATTACCCCAAGAAGCCACTCAAAAATGTTGCGAGAGACCTTTTCGGCTCGGACTTTCCGTCTGAAGTGAAAGGCTATGGCTTCGGGATAAGTGCTCGTGTCGGCTTGGCTGTAGTCGCTCCCTCCTTTGCCCAGCGTGACCCTAAAGACCCTTATGCTCCTTATCCTCTCACTTCCATGCTCTCTCCAACACCGCCTTTCGTTTCTGAGATTCCTAACTTGGTTAATACTGCGGTAGGCAAGGAAATGACATATACGCCGTGGGTTTCGCTCTGCATGTATCCCGGCCCGACCTATACTGGCAATTGGGCTGCGATTGACGGCTGGGGAGCGGTGCCGCCCATTGAGCCTATGTCCGAAATTCAGTTTGAGAGTTGGAGGCAGCATGTGCGGGAGGAAGGGACTGGCGGCATTACGCTCTTTCAGATCAACCCTGACGGAGACATTCACTATATCCGCACTGGGCAACCGTTTTTGGTTTGGGGCGGAACCTGCGGCGATTACATACTCCTTGAGCCGTTCGATACGGACGCTCAAACGGAGACCACGACGAAGGTTAAGGTGCTCAAAGAAGGTTGGCACACGACGAGCGGCGGGCTTCGAATTTACTCGATTTACTTTATCCAAGTTTCCGTTGTCCTTCAGACGACTACTTATTACTTGGATAAGGTCAATGCTTACGAGCCGCCAGAGCCAGAAACGATAGAGGAAACTTTCTTTCCGTATTTCACTGTCGAGCGGGTTCACAAATTGCTGAGGGGTCGCCGAAAATTGCTACTCAAGCCGAAGTGCTCTTTTGCCAGACCGTCCAAAATTAACTTTACCGAGGTTCTCAACGAAATGATAAATACTCAAGCCCGCGAGTATGTTGCTGCGGATTTCGGGACAGTCTGGACAGAAGGAGCGCCTGGTCACACCTGCTCCAACGTTCAGGTCTGGCACTTAGGCGGTCAGAGCCTTAACATTGACCCTCTTACCGATAGGGTTAGTTCTTATTTTGCTCAGAAGGAAATGGACGACCCGACGGCGAACCGACGGTTCTTCGTCAATTTGGTTGGCCCGTTCATGGACAAGGTTGCCCGCGATTTCCTTGTGCCCCGCCTTTCAGGGCCTAACAATAAATTGGAGGAAGTTATCGCCAGACATGCTCCAAGCCGAGTGGCTCTGACTGGCTGGAAAGGTTTCGACGTTTCCAATATGTCGCCCAACCAAATTCCGTGGACAATGACTTCTTCGGGCAATATTTACACCTTGGAGGACAAAGCAGCTTATTTCGGTATGTTCCAACTTTATTCCAAAATCCCGATTTTGTCGTCACCCGACGGGCTCGAAATTGCGAAAAAGCTTTTGTCTCAGCTGCCACCTTTCGACCCTCAGTCTTTGCCTGAAGGTTATGAGTTGCGTCCGTTACCTTCCCCTTCTGTGCTCGGCGTTGGCGAGAGTGCTGAAGGTGAGGACGGCTCTGCTCCCGTAGTAATTATCGGGCTCGGAACGGCAGGAAGTTGGGCTTCAATTCACCCAGATAAGAGCAAGCTTCGTGAGAAAGGGTTCATTGTGGACGGGCTCGGCTCGTGGACGCCAATTCCCCTCGCTATGCTTTATCGAGACCCGAGCGAGCCAAAGCCCGACACCAGAATTTATCCGAATAAATTACTGTTCAAGGGAAGCTGCGTTGAGCCGCCCGAGCTTCAGGTTATCCCTCAATGGTTTGTCTGGTCTGGCAGTATTTTGCTTTACTCGCAGAACCCTAATGACCCAGACAGTGCTCTCGAGCGAGTGCGGGACAAGGCAGGTGATTTGGCTCGCAAAATTCACTTGGTCAATGCTGTCAAGTGGCGGCTCAAGCAATTCCCAGACGACTGGGATACCTTTGATAAAATCTTACCGTTGCTGGAGTTTAACCATATCCCATTTGTTGAGAGCGGCAGAAGCGTGGTTGAATGGATTGTAGTGAACGGAGAGAAAAGGTTGAGGCTCGCAAGTTATTACCAGCCGCTCATTGTGGCGGACATTAAAGCTGCTGCTCCGATGGAGACCGCAGCGTTCGAGGGAGCATTTGCTGGTTGCACCCACGGCTCTTCCATTTCTTGCGCTTTGGTCACGAGGCGCGAACATTACCCTCACCCTGCAAGTTTGGGAGCGTCTCCTCAAGCGGTCGCCGATACCGCCCAGCAGATTTACGGTCAACTTGGTGATAGCGTCAAAAACATTGGCGGGCTGCGCATAATTCCGCCTCACAATCTTCTCGCCCCGTTCAATGTCTCTCAAATTCCCGAGAACGCTTATCCTTACTTCGGTGATTACAATGCTGCTACCCCGCCATACCAGTTCATATCAACTCCAGCACCTCTGCTCAGCGTTTCCGATGTCGATATGGACGTTTTCCACCCGCCATACTTTGCGAGGTTCAGTGTCGTTCCGCACCCAATTCACAACGAAGTTTTGTGGGATAGCGGCGGTTTCTACTCCGACCTGAGGAAAACGCTGTTGGAGATAACCTCGATTGTGCCCGTAACTTTGCCTTCTTATCAACCGCCACCCGAAGGGGGTGTTAGGAAAATCAACCACGACCCGCTCCTTTTCTATCAGCGGATAGGCAAGGAGGGTTTGGGCAAGACTATCGAATTTTGGGAGAAGTGCTCTTTGGTTGTCGGGAACGGCTCAATGGCGGTTTATGCATACCTCAAAGAAAACAAACCGGTCTTCAGTGGCTTTACGCTGTCGGGCGGCTTCTTCCGCAACATTCACCGCCGAGACTATCAGGATATCCTTTTTGCCTCTGCTTACATTGCCCCGATAGCGTCCCAAATGGTTCAGAATATCGCCAATTTAGCCGCTGGCAAACAAGTTTTTGGAGAAAATACTCGATTGTGGCAGCGCTATGTCATTAAAATGAGCCCATACAATACTTGGATTGGTCTTGAACTCCCGACGCCGCCAGTGATTTGCTTTTTCGGAAAGGGCTTTAGCGGGCGCGATACGGCAGCCGAGGCAGTGATGGACAAAGGTCGCGAAGTTTCCTTGGCTTTTGGCGATAACGAATATCCGCCTATTGGGGATAAAGGCTGGCAGTTCCTTGTTGGGTATCGCCAGCAGCGGTTCATTGCAGCCCACTTGGGTATCCCGCCGCTCCCTTCCGATTTCCTTGAAGTCGAAATGCCGTCTGGGGTTAGGGATTATGGGGTGTTCTGGCGCAAGCGGTTTAAGAACCACACAATTGCGGGAGACCTGTTCGCTTGGGTAGTTCCTCCGCTCGGCTGGTTCGGCTGCGTCGGTGTTCCCGGCGTTTCCAAGTTAGGGGTCGACCCGATTTTGCCTGTCGAAAGAGAAGATAAGCGGTTTGAGGAAGGCAAGGTTGAATATGTTTACGGTCACAAGGAAAGGCTGCGCAATTATTGGGTAGAAGAAATTAGGTTGGACGCTGAGTATGCGACGAAGGAATACTATCTCGAGCTTCCGCGTGAGGACTCGTTGGAAATTCCTGACGAGGAGAAAATTTACCCTGACGACAAAGAGGTTAGGGAGAGCGGCGAGTTCGAGGGCAAGCGGTTGATAACCCTATGCAAATCTTCGCGCTGGCAGAAGCAGAAGATTTATTGGTCGTTCCGAAGTTATTTCGATATCTGGAGAACGCGGGTAAAGCAGGAAGATAAAATCCTTGCGCCCGAAGAGGTCAGGCTTAGGGTGAGAGCCACCAGGCACGAAGTTCTGCACCAGTGGGTGAGCGGGCGCGAGCGCTATTATGTCCTTCCGCTCTTTCCCGTCCAATGGTGGGGTATCCCTATTGCCTTTACTTGGGGTAACGATATTCCTTTCTGGCGCGACATTATCCCCAACGAATATGGGGGCATTACTTTTAGTCTTTCTGTTGCTTATCCTTTCCCGTTCGGGCGTCTCAAGGAGTTGCTGAAAAAGCATGCTGAGGAGCTTGTCGGCGAGAACGAGGAATACCGTCAATTTCTGCACCGCACCTGCGTCGCAATGGGCTGGATTTCAGCCGACTCGAGAATGCTCCTAAAAGATTTGATTACAGTTATCCCCGACAACTTCTTGATTGGTCAGCCGTGGTATGCCCCGTTTGCTGCCTATTACATTACCGAGCAACCTCTGCTGCCTATGCGAAAGGACGGATATTATGCTTATGCTCTTGTCGAAGATTTCATTAGGCGATACTCCTATAGGTTGTTGCATGTTAACCTTTCGCCGACGGTCTTTCCCGAGTGGTATGCTTCGCAGCGGCTCATGAATGCGCTCGGCAGGCTCAACTGGAATAGGTTGATTAATGGGGCAAGTCGGCGCTATCCGGTTTGCATTATCGCTCAGCGCTCGCCGTTCCTGACCGGCGGGGCAACTTACAGTGAAGACTACGACATGTTATTCTACTTCTCGCACCTCAATGTGCCTGACCCGTTCGTCCAGCCAATGCTTCCAGAGGATATTTTCGGTGCGGAAGCTTGGCTGGAGACACTCTTGACTCCAGCCGCTGGGAAAGTGCCAAGTTACTTGAACCAAACTTGGGTAATGGAACATACTAAGCCGCTCAACGAAACTGTGGATACTCAATGCAGCGGCATTTTCGCCAACAATTTCGTCCCGCCCTTCTCGCCAGTTCCATACCAAACCTATCCCTTCAGTATCCCTCCGTTCATTATGAAAAACTGGGGGCTTTACCAAGTTCCTTATTGGCAGAAGGATATTCTCGACGAAGTTAAGGACGGGTATGTTTGCGACTTTCAGGATTTGGTTTATTGCGACCCGAACCGCGAGGATTTTTCCGTTGAGCCCCGCATTGACCCGAAGGATTTGACAGTAATTTACGGGCAGATTAAGTTTAGGGACTGTGCAATGCCGAACCAAACAATTGGGCTCAGCACTTGGGGCGGATATGCTTACTTGCACCGCATAGTTCTCCCGCCGACGCCCGTGATTGTCCATTCTTCCTTCAACTTTGGTTGGGCTGAATACAAGGGGATTAGAGAAAAGGAAGACGAAAAGACCTTCCAGCTGGTTGAGCCGAAGTTGACTAAAGTCCCTTACCGCCCCTACAACGAGTTAATTGTGCGTAGTTACTTCTATGGAATGAGGTTAAGTTTCTCGTCACCGCAAGACCCGCCACCGCTTCCTGACGTCCTTTCCTCGTGGATACGGGAGCAGGACGGGCTCAAGCAGGCGTGGGGTATCTTCCTTCCTATCCGATTTTACTACTCTCACATTCGCAATCGGTTAAATACTGACAAAGAATGGCTTTCAAACAACGACTACCTCCAACAGGAGCGGGAGGAAGCGCCGATTTCGTTTTACGCTCGGCTCATGGCGGGGCTTCCTGCTTTCATTTTCGCCTGCAGGACTTGGCGCTTACATCACGAAGTTATCGATATTGCCTTCTCCGACAAAGAGGAAATTTTCCTTATCGTCAGGAGCAATAAGCTGCCCCGCTATTGGTGGGTGAACCAAGTTGTGCCGGGCTCGAAGTATTCCGCGCTGCTGAAGGTGGACTATGTTCTCAGGCATTACTATCCTGTTAGATTTAGGAGGGCGAGCCCGTGGCATGCCCTCTTTGACCCTATCTGGGGCGAAAAGAAACTTCTGAAAATGGTCTCTCACGCTTGGTCTGCTGTTTTCGCCCGCTTAACTGGCCAATCGATTCTCATTGATGCCAAGCAGAAGAAAGGGTTTGTTAGACCTTCCGAAATTTCGTTGCTACCTTTACCTTTGCGGATTATCAGGATTGACATTGCCTCGCGGCGACCCATAGCGTTCGCCTCAACTTACCGTTGGTGGGAGGACTGGAAGGAGCCGTTCCTGTGGGCATTAAAATCTTCTGACGAGGAAGCGTCCCTATATATCAGCCGTCTACATGTCCCGTTCATTACTTCGATAATTCTGGAGAGTTTCCTGCGGGAGTTGTCGCCAGAGAAAGAGCTCTGGATACTCATGCAGACGCCGATAGCGGTGGTTGCCAAAATTTTCCTTGACGGGATCGCCAGTATCGTGTCGCCCTTTGGCGGGTAGAATAAATACAGAAGGGGGTTGGTAATAATGATACCCCAAGAGATTTTGAGCCTTATTTTGGAGAGGCTGGAGCATTACAAAATTGGGAGCCGACAGCTGAAGGCGCTTTGCCCGCTGCACCCAGAGAGAAATCCCTCATTCTACCTTGATTTGGAATTGGGGATTTGGCACTGTTTTGGTTGCGGTCAAGGTGGCTCACTTAGAGACCTTCTCGCTGCCCTTTTCCCCCACAGCCCTTCCATTTTCATTACCAAAGTGAATGGAAACTTGCAGAAATATCTAGAGTTTTACGAGCAAATGCCCTACTTGCTGAACTTTGAAAAGGAAACCAAGATTATTGAGACAAAGCGCAAAATTCGGCAAGAAACGCTGGGCAAAGTAAACCCGAAGTGGTGTCCTCCCGACGCTCAAATTTCAGAGGAGCTCAAGCCTTTTGCTGGGCGGGTTTTGTTTCCGTGCCGTCACTCGCAAAGTATTTCTTCCTTTGTCGGCTATGCCCTGAACGGAAATACGGAGAAAAAATACCTTTTTCCTGCTGGACTCAAAATCCTTTACCCTTTCGGGTTGGGAGAAATGCTGCCAGAAATAGAAAAATCCAAAATGGTCTACATTGTCGAGGGAATATTTGATGCCCTCTCTCTTTGGGAAATTTCGCTCCCCGCCATCGCCATGCTCGGCAGCTCTATATCCTCCTTCCCCGCCGTCTTCCCCGAGGATTGCCAAATTTACTTAATGCCTGACAATCCTCAAATCGACAAAATGGGACAGCGATTTGCTGTGCAGTGGTCTATCAACGCTCTCCTTATCGGGCGCTGGGACGCCAAAGTTGCGGTCTTCAGCTCAGCTTTTTTGAAAGACGCTAACGACGCGTTGGTCGCAGGCGAGTTGGAAGAGCAAATAGAGAAACTTAGGCTCTATCCCGTGCCGGAGTTCCTCGTCGGAGCAGCTATCCGACACCCCAAGCTGGTATCGCTCAACCAAGTCATTTCGCTGCTTGCGGACTGCCTACCTACGGATTATGCCGCTGGGCTCATTCGCTGGCTCAGGCGCAAGTATCCGGAGTATGTCTTGCGCTTCCAATCCGCGCTGGGGGTTACTCACGAAGCTTTCGAGAAAACTGGTGGCGTGGAAATGGCTTGGAGGATAGTTCTCGAAAGTGCCAAAAGTAAGAAAGGCAGGGAAATTATCTTGTCGGTATTGCTTCCTAACGAAGTTCCATACCTCATGCAAGTGGAACCGATAAGCGAGTATCCCCCATTCCCGCCCCAGAAAGTTCTGGAGGCGGTGCGGGTTGTAGCCGCTTACCTTAGGCGTCAGAAAGCCAAGAAATTAAAGAGCCAACTGCTTGCCGCCGGTATAGTGGCAGAGTGAACTGCTGGGAGTTAAAATTAAGGTTTGGAGGTGAACGAGAATGAAGATTTGGGAAGTCGGTCAGCTGATCGGTCAAATCGTAACCTTCGCTGTCTGCGTTGTCGAGGAAGTCATCAACAAGCCGAAGGCTGGCGAGGAGAAGCGTCCCGTTGCCATTCAAATTATCAAGGACATTGTGAACCGCGTTGTCGCTGACCTACCTATCAGCGACTTGTGGAAGAAAATCCTCATGACGGTTATCAACTGGGATTTCGTCGCTGGCTTCCTCGTGGACAAGGCAGTTCAGACGCTCAACGACTTGGGCATTTTCAAGAAATCGTCCTAAGGGAGGGGGAAGTAAATGGCGCAGCGAAAGCAGAAATGGTCAGCTAACGGAAGTGAGCAAGCTCCGTTGGGTTGCCTTCTCGGTCAGCCTGCGGAAGTGCCGCACCACCGCGT